>JBCBCG010000060.1:0-20676 GCA_038530925.1 Pseudomonadota bacterium | reverse complement strand
GTATGCGGTGGGATGCGATCCGCGGCGATGAGATCCGCGTGAAGCAGCAGAAGGGCGGGCGCGAACTCGACATTCCGCTTCACCCCGAACTCGCTGCGATCCTCTCAAAGGCGCCGCGGGTCGCGACGACGATTATCACGACGCAGCGCGGCAAGCCGTTCAGCCCTGGGGGAGTGACGCTTGGCCACGCGATGCGCGCCTGGTGCGACGCCGTAGCCCTGCCCCACTGCTCGGCGCACGGCTTGCGCAAAGCGAGCGCGACGCGGCTCGCAGAGGCTGGCTGCCCGGCGCATGAGATCATGTCGATCACGGGTCACGAGACCCTGAGCGAGGTCGATCGGTATACCAAAGCGGCCAGCCAGAAGCGCCTCGCCCGCGCGGCGATGTTGCGGATCGTGAACAAGGGTGAACGGTGAACGTGGGAACCACGGAGCCGAAAAGTGGGAACCAGCCCAAAAACGCAAGGAAAATCAATGTTGATGATTGTTCGCCTGGAACGGCTATCTCGGCGCGGGCGCGGAGCTTTATCAGCGCTGATCGCGCCGCCGCGCGCCGAAGAGCGCGGGGTGGGCGGGCGGGAGCGCTCTTCGGCGCGCGGCTCACACCGTCAGACGCCGGCGCAGCGCCGCTTCCGCTTGTCGGATCGTTTTGCGCTCCTCCGCGTCCTTTCGCGCCAGATTGGCGAGCTGCATGCGCATGCGCATATTGGGTTTGAAGCGATCTTCATGGCGCTCGAGAAACGACCAATAGAGCGTTGTGAAAGGACAGGCTTTCGGCCCTGTCGCCTGTTTCGGATCGTAAGGGCAGCCGGCGCAATGATCCGACATCCGGTCAATGTAAGCGCCGGAGGCCGCGTAAGGCTTCGATCCCACAACGCCTTCATCGCCATGCTGGCTCATGCCCAGCACATTGGGCAGCGAGACCCAGTCGATCGCGTCGAGATAGAGCGCCATATGCCACTCATGCGCCGCGTATGGCCGCGCCCCGTAGAGCATCATGAAAAGGCCCATCACCATCAGTCGCTGAATGTGATGCGCGTAGCCCTCGCGCATGACGCCGCCGAGCCCATCGGCGAGGCAGGCCATCTCCGTCTCGCCAGTCCAGAAAAACGCCGGAACCGTCTCGCCGGCGCCGAGCCCATTGCGCTGCGCGTAAGCCGGCATCAACGACCAATAGATCCCGCGCACATATTCGCGCCAGCCGAGGATCTGGCGCACGAAGCCCTCCACCGCGTTCAGCGGCGCCCGCCCCGCGGCGTACGCCGCGAGCGCCGCTTCGCACACTTCTCGGGGATGCAAGAGCTTCAGGTTGAGGGATGTCGACAGACGGCTGTGGTTGAGCGTCACATGACCCGTCGCCATGGCGTCTTGGTGATCGCCGAAACGCGGCAGACGGTTGGCGATGAAATCCTCCAGCGCCTGGAGCGCGTCGGCGCGCGTCACCGCCTCGGCGAAGCCGTCGATCGCGCCCGGCGCCGCGGCGAAGCGCGCGCGCACCATCGCGATCACCTCGCGCGTCACCGGGTCGGGCTCAAAGCGCGGCCGCGGCGCGATCAGCCCCGGCCCTTCGGCGCCGAAGCTCTTGCGATTGTCTTTGTCGAAATTCCAAGCGCCGCCGACCGGCTGACCATCTTCGGTCATGAGCCAACCGGCGCGCTTGCGCTCAGCGCGATAGAAATCCTCGAGCAGAATGCGCTTGCGGCCGCGAAACCAATCGGCGAAGCGCGCGCGTGAGACGAGGAAATGCCGATCCTCCAGCGCAAGAAGAGGTTTGCCTGCGCCGTTCGCCGCGGCCTCAAGCGCTGTGAGCACCCGGTGATCGCCCGGCTGCGCCACGCGGATCTCCTCAGGATCAAAATCGCGGATCGCGCGGATCAGGCTCTCAGCGAGCGTCGCCGCCGGCGCAGCGCCATCGAGCCGCCGATAGATCAGCGGCCGGCCGAGCGCCGCTTGCTCCAGCGCGAAATGGCGCATCGCCGCGAAGAACAGCACCAAACGCTTCTTGTGCTGAGCGAGATAGGTCGCCTCCTCCGCCGCCTCGGTCAGGAGCAGCGCGTCCTGCGCGGGATCGAACGCGTCGAAAACCGCGCTCTCGGCGTCCAGTTGATCGCCAAGAACGACGCACAGCCGGCGGAGCTTCTGGGGCGGGTCGGGCAAGGCTGAGAGATCGGCGCTCATCGGCGGCGATATGGCCGCCCTTCGCCATGCGTCCAGCGGCGTCTCTCCAGCTCTCGACGCAAACTCAGGTGAGCGGAGAGAACAGCTTCTCCATCACATAGAGGCTTTGCGCGCCGCTGTAGTTTTTCAGCTCTCCGCAGACAGCGTAGCCGCGCTTCTCAAAGAAGCTGCGCGCATACTCAGAACGCGTCTCTAGGAATACGCGGCGCACGCCGCACCCGGCCGCATGCGCCTCCGCCAGCGCTAGAAGATCGCCGCCGAGCCCGTGGCGGCGATACCGCGCATCGACCCAGAGATGCGAGAGATGCAGCGCCTCGCGCATCATCTCGCCCGCCAGCGCGGCGCGCAGCGCGCCCGTCTCGTCGCAGCGCTCCAACGCGAACGCCGGCATCTCCTCCAGAGGCGGCGTCTCTCCCTCTGCCGCGAGCGCCTCATGGATCTTCGTCCAAAGCCCAAGCGGCGCCGGATCATGCAGTTTCGAGGGGCTGAGCAGCGCGTTGGCGAGGTCGGAGGTCATTTGCCCGGCGGCGCGGCCCGGCGCTGCGGGGCGCGCCGCGGCGGCGATGGTCAGCGCCGGCTGGGGCGCGAGCCCGCCTTCGGGCGCGCAGAACTCCTCCGGACGGTCCGCTTCAGGCCCGTTCGCCGTCTCGCTCGCGATGTCGATCTTATTCGCCATGGGCCGCATCCTTGCGCACCACCGCGGCGACGCGCGCTTCTCTCCACGGATCAGTCTGCCGGAGAGGCTTTGCGATACTCCCAACATTCGAAGTAAATCGGGCGACCAAACGCGGCGAAACACCGCGCGAAGAAGGTTTTTTGTAAATATTATTCAGCTGCGCTGCTGAAATCATAATTGAGCGGCGCAACGGATCGAAACGCTTCATATGCGCGCTTGCCCAGGCCGGAGCCCTTGTCGGCGCCGCGGCGCTATGACGAAGGCGCGTCTTCAGACCCGGTCGCGGCGCCCGAGCGACGCGCCCGGCGGCAGCGCTCCGAACAGTAACGAACCTCATCCCAAACGCGCGCCCACTTCTTGCGCCAGGTGAAAGGACGTTGGCACACGACGCAGATCTTCCGTGGCAGATCCAGTTTTTTGGGCATCAATCATCCTCGCCGGAGCTAAGGCGCGCGCCCCGCTTTCGTTCAGAGATCAAGCTTCAACTGCCGCCCCGACGGCGCGGGATCGGCGCGGCGGCGGCGAGACCCGCCGTCTCGGCCCGGCTTGCGCGATGCGTGCTTCTGCATGACGCGCGCCGTCTCCTCCCGATACGCCGCGCCCGAGCGCCGCGCATGCACCTTCGCCTTCGCCGCGCGCGCGGCGGTTTCATGGTCGACGATCGGTTCCGGATAGTCTCGCCCCAGCCGAAACCCCGCGGCCGCCTGCGCCGCGTCATCCAGGCGCCACGGCGTATGGATCAGCGCTGCCGGGCAGCCAGTCAGTTCGGGCAACCAGCGCCGGATGAAAACGCCGTCCGGATCCTGATCGAGCGATTGCTTCACCGGATTATAAACCCGCGTCGTGTTCACGCCGGTCACGCCCGACTGCATCTGCATCTGGCTCCAATGGATGCCCGGCTCAAAATCTGTGAACATCCGCGCCAGATGCGGCCCGCTGCGGCGCCAATCGAGCCACAGATGATAGGATGCGAAGGCGGTCAGCATCGAGCGCATGCGGAAGTTCATCCAGCCCGTCGCGCGGAGCGCGCGCATGCAAGCATCGATGAACGGATAGCCGGTCTCGCCCGCCTCCCAGGCGGAAAGCCGCGCCGGATCATGCTCCGCCTCGCGCAGGCCTTCGAAGGCGCGGTGCATGCATCGTTGCTCGATCGCGGGCTCGTCTTCAAGCTTCTGCATAAAGTGGCAGCGCCAATGCATCCGCGCCTGAAAGCTCTGAACCGAACCGATCCAGCCGCGCGCCGCCGCCGCGTCCCCGCCGCGCAGTTCGATCAGCCGCGCAGCCGCGGCTTGCGCGGCCTCTCGGCTCGACAGCGTCCCCCAGGCCAGATGCGGCGAGAGCCGCGAGCACGCCTCAAAGGCGGCGACCGGCGTCGACATCTCCCGGCGATAATGGCGCCCGCGGCGGTGCAGAAAACTCTCGAGCAGCGCCACCCCCTCGCTCCGTCCGCCCCGCTGACGCTCGGCGCAAAGATCGGGCCCGAGGCCGAGATCCGCCGCGCTCGGGATCGGGCCGAGGCCGCGCGCGCTCGCCCCTTCCGCGGCGAGTTCAGGCGCCGCCGCTTTGAGAGAGGGCGCCGCGCGCTGGGGCGCCGCCATGAACCGGTCCCACCGTTTGGCCCAGCCATCGCGCGTCCTGAGCCGCCGGACGACGCCCGCGTGCTGCAGTTCGGTCCAGACCACGCCTTGCGCCTTCGCCCACGCCGCGACGCGGAGATCGCGGTTGAAAGACCATGCGTCTCCCGTCTCCTCATGGCTCCAAAGCGCGGCGGCGCCGAAGCGGCGTCGACACGCCTCTAAGATCTCGGGCGCATCGCCCATGCGGATCACCAGCGGAGCGCCGAGCCCTGCGAGCGCATTGCGAAGCTCCCGCAAGCTCTCCGCGATGAAGGCCCATTGCCTTCCGGAATGCGTCGGCTGCGCCCACCAGTCGGGCTCGGCGATGTAAAGCGGCAAGACGGGCCCGGCCGCGGCGGCGGCGGTCAGCGCAGCATGATCCTCCGCGCGCAAATCGCGCTTGAACCACACGATTTGCGCTTGGATGCGCGCCGCGCGCGCGCCGAAGTCTGACGAAGAAACTTCCATCGACGTGAGCATAGCGTGGGCGCCCGATCCGGCGAGCGCCGGCGTTCCCCTAGAGCGCGCGGCTTTCTGCTTAAAGCGCGCGGATTCTCCCTAGAGCGCCCGGCTTTCCTCCGGCGCGCCAAGCGGCGTCGCGGGCCCCGCGGCGATCACTTGCTCGAGCCAGGCGATGCGCTCCTCCACGGGCGGATGCGTCGTGAACCAGCGCATCGGCGCGGGAATGTCGGAGGCGCCGCCGCCCCAATCGCGGACCTTCTCCAGCATCGTGATCGTCGCGCGCGGATCATACCCGGCGCGCGCCATCAACTGCGCGGCGAACGCATCCGCTTCGAACTCGTCCCGCTGGGCCGCGCGCCCGTTCACCGCGGCGAGCCCAACGCTTGCGAGCAGCGCCCACCAGCCAAACAGCGCCCGGCCGATCAGAAAGCCGAGCACGGCGAAGACGGCGATCTGCGCCCGGCTCGTCTCAATCCGCCGCTGCGCATGACCGAGCGCGACATGCCCGATCTCATGGGCGATGACCGCCGCGGCCTCCTCCCGCTCCGCCTTGCCGCCGAGATAGGCTTTGTAGAGCCCGCTTGAGAGATAGATCTCGCCCGTGCTGAGCGCCAGCGCGTTCGGCTGCTCCAGCTCGAAGATGCGCACCTCGAACGGCCCTGAGCCGAGCGTCTGCGCGAAGCGCTGCGCCGTCTCCATCAGCCGCCAGTCGCCAAGCGGCTCGCTCTTGGCGCGCAGTTGCCGCGCCGTGCGCCGATGCGCGGTCAGCGTCCAATAGAGCCAAGCGATCACCAAGATCGCCGGCAGCAATTTCAGAGCTATCGCCATGATCTCCGCACGCCTTCGGCGCTGCGCCGCTTCACTGTCTCAGCTTCATCATGGAGATATGGGCGCGCGCTGCGCCAAGACCAGAGCCGCCGCGCCGCTCTTCGCTCACGGCGCGTCGCGCCGGGTCGGGTCGGGTCGGGTTGGGTCAAGGGCGATGAGCGCCGCAGGCGGCGAAGAGCCGTCAGCTCAACGCGCGCATCGCCTCGTCCAGCCCTTTGATCGTGGTCGGGAACATGCGCCCTTCGATCAATTTGCGGATCATCTCCGTCGAGGGCGTGTAGCGCCAATATTCCTCGCGCGTCGGATTGAGCCAAACCGAGCGCGGCCATTGCGTGAAGGCGCGTTGCAGCCAGGCGGCGCCGGCCTCTTGGTTCCAATGCTCCACCGCGCCGCCCGGTTGCATGATCTCGTAGGGCGACATCGCCGCATCGCCGACAAAGACGCACTTATATTCGGAGTTGAACCGGTGCAGCAGATCCCAGGTCGGCGTCTGCTCATCCCAGCGCCGTTTATTGTCGGTCCAAACTCCTTCATAGAGACAGTTGTGAAAATAAAAGCTGTGGAAGGTTTTAAATTCGCTCTTCGCTGCTGAAAACAGCTCCTCGGCGATCTTTACATGATCGTCCATCGAGCCGCCGATATCCATGAACAAGAGCACTTTGACTTTATTCCGCCGCTCAGGCCGCATCTGGATGTCGAGCATCCCGCCGCGCGCCGTCTCGCGAATGGTGCCGTCGAGGTCGAACTCATCCGCCGCGCCTTCCCGCGCCCAGCGGCGCAAGCGCTTCAGCGCGACTTTGATGCTGCGCACGCCGAGCTCCACATCATCGCGCAGATTGCGGAACTCGCGCTTGTCCCACACCTTCACCGCGCGGCGATGGCGCGAGCCGTCCTGGCCGATGCGCACGCCTTCGGGATTGTAGCCATAAGCGCCGAAGGGCGAAGTGCCGGCGGTGCCGATCCATTTCGAGCCGCCTTGATGGCGGCCTTGCTGCTCCTCAAGACGCTTCTTCAGCGTCTCCATCAACTTCTCCCAGCCGCCAAGCGCCTCGACCTCCGCCCTCTCCTCAGGGCTGAGGTGCTTTTCGGCGAGCTTGCGCAGCCATTCCTCGGGCAGATCGCGCGCGGCGAGCGCCGGATCCGCCGCGGCGCCGCCCGGCGCTTCAAGCCCTTTGAAGGCGTGCGCGAAAATTTGGTCGAAGCGATCGAGATGCCGCTCATCCTTCACCAGCGCGGCGCGGGCGAGAAAGTAGAAATGATCGATGTCGTAATCGGCGAGGCCCGCGTCGACGGTCTCGATCAAGGTGAGATACTCGCGCATCGAGACTGGCAGCCGCGCCTCTTTCAGCATCAAGAAGAACCGCAAAAACATCTCATCCTCCTCGGCGGCGCGCGCTTACGCAGGTTCAGGCGTCAGATTGGTGACGTCAAAGACGATCGCCAGAACGAACACGACGATCGTCACCACGAAGCCGAAGATCACCGAGAGATGCAGCCCTTCGATGAACCGCCGCTTCCTCACGCCGAAATGATAGAGCAAGCCGAGCGCGAAGCCGCCCAGAAAATAAAACGATAGGCCAATGATCAAAGACATGCGAGCGCCCGCTTACCGACGGTTGTACTTGATGAACGGCGTCTCGGATCCGATGCGATCGTAGAGCCGCCGCGCTTCGGCGTTGAAATCCTGGGTCAGCCAGTAGACATTCGCAGCGCCGGCGTCATCCGCAGCGCCGTAGACCGCTTCGATCAAGGCGCGTCCCGCCCCCGCGCCGCGCGCGGTCTCGTCGACGTAAAGATCCTGAAGGTAGACCACGTCGGCCGCATGCCAGCAGTGGCGGTGAAAGAGGTAATGCGCCAGGCCAAGCGCCGGACCTTCGCCGCCCGCCGGATCCGGCGCATGGGCGAGCAGACCGCGATACTCGCCCGGTCCGCGCGACAAGAGCCGCGCCCATGTGGTGCGATAAACCGCTTCGGAAACAGACGTCTCGTAAAAGGTGAGATACGCGGTCCAGAGCCGGCGCCACTCCGCCTCATCGCCCGCCGCAAGCGGGCGAACGGTCAGTCCAGGACCGTCCGCGCCAGCGCCGCCATCGCTCATCCTCGTCCGCCGGAGCGGTGGATGAAGGCCAGCCGCTCAAACAGCGCCACGTCCTGCTCGTTCTTTAAAAGAGCGCCGTGGAGCGGCGGGATCGCTTTTTGCGCATCGCGCTCGCGCAACGTTTCGGGATCCACATCGTCGGAGACCAAAAGCTTGATCCAATCGATCATCTCAGATGTCGAAGGCGGCTTCTTCACGCCCGGCGTCTCACGGATCTCATAGAACACGTTCAACGCTTCGCGCAGCAGCCGCTCCTTCACGCCTGGAAAATGCGTCTCCACGATCGTTTTGAGCGTCTCAGAGTCTGGAAACTTGATGTAGTGAAAGAAGCACCGGCGCAAAAACGCGTCAGGAAGCTCTTTTTCATTGTTCGACGTAATGAAAACGATCGGCCGATGCCGCGCTTTCACCGTCTGATCGGTCTCATAGACATAGAACTCCATCCGATCCAGCTCTTGCAAGAGATCGTTCGGAAACTCGATGTCGGCCTTATCGACCTCGTCAATCAAGAGCACCGCGCGCGTGTCGCTGGCGAAGGCGTCCCAGAGCTTGCCGCGCTTGATGTAGTTGGCGATGTCTTTAACTTTTTCTTCGCCAAGCTGGCTATCGCGCAGGCGGGAGACCGCGTCATACTCGTAAAGACCTTGCTGCGCCTTGGTCGTTGATTTCACATGCCACTCGATCAGCGGCGCATCGAGCGCTTGAGCCACTTGGCGCGCCAGTTCGGTCTTGCCCGTGCCGGGCTCGCCTTTGACGAGCAAAGGCCGCTGCAGCGTGATCGCCGCATTAACCGCGACCAGCAGGTCTTCCGCGGCGACGTAACGATCAGTGCCTTCGAATCTCATGCGCGCTCCCTCGGTTTTCGCGGCGCGAGACCATCAATAAACCGCGCCGACGTCCAGAGGTTTTGCGCGGTTGCTTGATGACTTCTCAATTCAATTCCGTTAGTCGGGCGACGTCAGCGTCGGCGTCGCGTTCGCTTTATGCGAGCGATGGCGCCGCGATTTGGGTGGAGGTGCCGATGAGAGACGACGTCGCGCAAGAGCAGAGCGCTCAAGTCGTCGAGGGCGAAACGGCTCAGGGCGAGGCGACCGACGCCGCGCGCCAGACCAGCCGCGAGGCGACCCAGGTTCAGCTTGAGGACGGCTACGCGCCCAGCGACGACGAGCCGTTCATGAACCCCAAGCAGCAGGAATACTTCCGGCGTAAGTTGCTCGCCTGGAAGCAGTCTATTCTTGAGGAAAGCCGCGAGACCGTGGCCGCGCTGCAGGATGTGACGCTCAACATGCCCGATTTGACCGACCGCGCATCAGAGGAGAGCGACCGGCGTTTGGAGCTGCGCACGAGAGATCGTCAGCGCAAGCTGATCGGTAAAATCGACGCGGCGCTGCGCCGGATCGAGGCGGGCGAATACGGGTATTGCGAGGTGACGGGCGATCCGATCGGACTGCGCCGCCTCGATGCGCGGCCGATCGCGACGCTCTCGCTCGAGGCGCAGGAGCGCCATGAGCGGAACGAAAAGGTGCATCGCGACGACTGAGTTGCGCGCGAAAATCGTTGTTGAACGCGACTATCTCGCCACAGCCCGCAAGCCCAGCTGAAGGCGGCGCGCCCCACGCTCAGCGGGATTTTCGCGCAAGCTGAGCGCTACCCGAGAAGGCTGAGCGCTACCCGAGAGTGAGCGTAGCCAGCCGCGCCGCCAGGGCGCGGCCCAGCGCCTCGCCGCTCGCCAAGGCGTCTCCCGCCTTGGGGCCGAGCCGCCAATCGCCGCAACAGCCGAGCCCGGCCGCGGGCGTGTGCGGCGCGCCGAGCCAATAGGCGCGGCCCACCGCTTCGGCGACCACGCCATAGCGCCAACGATGTCCGGCGAGGTAAGCGGGCCGCGCCGCCGGATCGAGCCGCGCGCTTTCTGCGAGCGCCGGCCACAACGCCTCGGCGATCGCATCTTTATCGGTTTGAAGATGCGCGGCGGACCAATCCGGCGCGGCATGGCCGACCCAGCCTTCGCGCGCGCCGGCCGCCGACGCGCCGAGACGTCGACCAGGCTTCGCGCCCATGCGCCAGACGCCGGTGAGCGGCGGCGTGGGCGCATCGATCCGCGCCTCCTGCGCCGCGCCCTCCGGCGCCGGATCGAAGGCGGCCAGCACCGCGGCCACCGCGTGATAGCGCGCCTCGGTCTCCGCCTCCGGACAGAGATCGCCAAGCAGCGCGCGGGTTTGCGGCGCCGGCGCCGCGGCGATAACGGCGTGAAACGGCCCATGCGCCGCGCCGCCGAGATCGCGCAGGAGATAATCCTCCGCGCCCACCGCGATCGACGCGATTTCCGTCTCGAAGGACACGCGCAGCGCCGGCGCGCGCGCGGCGAGCGGATGGACAACGCTCGATGCGCTCATCGCGCCGCCCTCGGCCGCCGCCGCCGCCGCCTCGGCTTCAAGCGCGGTCAGCGTCTTAGCCGTCTCTGGATAGCGCGCAGAGGGCTCGGCGAAGGGCGCGCCATGGTCGAGCCCGAAAGGATCGTCCCGTCCAAAGGGGCGGCGAGTGGCGAGACGGCCGCCTAATCCGCGGCTTTTCTCGAAGACGGCGACATGTGCGCCGTGGTCGCGAAGGATTCGCGCCGCCGCCAGCCCCGCGACGCCAGCGCCGATCACCGCGACCCGCCGCGGCGGCGCGTCAGGGTTAACGCTGGGCCCGAAACTAGGTTCAAATGTCATGACAACCGGTGTTCAGGCGCCGCCGCGATTAGGAGTTCTTTCAGCCGCGCAGCGTTACATCAAGGCAGCCAGCGTCGCTTCCCCCAACCTAGCGCTGGTCCCCCAGGGCCCGGCCGCCTTCCCCACACCCAGCGGCCGGGCCCCATTCGCCTCCGTCGAACGACCAAAGGCCTCAGCCTGCTTTCGGCGCGTTTTCTTTGCGGATCTCGGCCACAGCGTCCTTGTCGAAGGCGACGCCGTTCTGTTCGAGCAACTCATCCAGCTCGCCCGACAACGTCATCTCAGTGATGATGTCGCATCCGCCGACGAACTCGCCTTTCACATAAAGCTGCGGGATCGTGGGCCACTCCGAATAAACCTTGATGCCTTCGCGAACGCCGTCATCGTCCAACACGTTCACGTCTTTAAAATCGACTTTCATGTAAGTCAGGATCGACGCGACGCGGGAAGAGAAGCCGCATTGCGGAAAGGTTTTCGTGCCTTTCATGAACAATACGACGTCGCTGTCTTTTATCGTGTTCTCGATTTGGGCGGCGACGCCGTCGGTCGTCTCACTCATTGCAGTGTCCCTCTCGGTTGGGTCAGCCCGCGCGGCGCGCCGGCGACAAGCTTTGCGATGTCCGAAAAGCCGGGCCTCACCCCTCCGCCGCCGCCGGCGCGCTGGTGGTTAGGGCGAGCGCGTGCAGCTCGCCGCCCATGCGTCCCTGCAACGCGGCGTAGACCATCTGGTGCTGCTTCACGCGGGATTTGCCGCGAAACGCCTCCGTCACGACCGTCGCCGCGTAATGATCGCCATCTCCTCGGAGATCTTGGATCTCGATCTTCGCGTCCGGGAACGCATCCTTGATCAGGCGTTCGATCTCCGCCGCTTGCATCGGCATGGCCGGCGCTCCCTTCAGGTCGTAGGTCGGAAGACGACGAGCGGCGACATCTCGGCGACGCCGCTCTCACATCACTGTTACAATCAGCATTTAGACACAGGCGCGTCCACGGACAAGCGATTGCGCCTCGGACCTCTCGACGCGGGCGCTGAAGCGGAGATGACGAGCATGGCGCCAAGCGAGCCCGCCAATCCGGCGCCGGCCGGACTGACGGCGGAGCCGAGCGTGCATCGGACCGCTGAGATCGTCGCCTCGCGCCTCGGCGCCTACACCGAGGTGAAAGAAGGCGTGCGCGTTTTGAATGCGGAATTGGGCGATTACAGCTACGCTGATCGGCTCGCCGACATCGCCAATGCGCGCATCGGCAAATTCGTCAGCATCGCCAGCGCCGTTCGCGTCAATCCCGGCGATCATCCGATGGAGCGCGCGGCGCAGCATCATTTCACCTACCGCGCCGCGCTTTATTGGCCGGAGGAGGCGGATGACGCGGCGATCTTCGCGCGCCGCGCGGCGGCGTCCGTGGAGATCGGCCATGATGTGTGGCTCGGCCATGGCGCTGTGGTGCTCTCGGGCCGGCGCATCGGCGACGGCGCGGTGATCGGCGCGGGATCGGTGCTGACGCGGGACGCCGGCGCCTATGAGATTTGGGCCGGCGCGCCCGCGCGTTTGATCCGCCGGCGCTTTCCGGAGCCGATCGCCGCGCGGCTGGCGGCGCTGCGCTGGTGGGATTGGGAGCATGAGCGGCTGCGGCGCGCCTTGCCCGATCTCCGCGCCCTGTCAGCCGAGGCGTTCCTGAACGCCCATGGCGGCTGAGCGGCGCATCGGAGGCGGCCTCAGCGCAGCGGGCGCACTGCGCCGGAGACGCGCACCGAAGCGCCTTTCTCCAGCGTCGCCTCGATCGCGATGCGCGAAGGCGCGCCCATATCGGCGCCTTGCAAGATCTCGATCCGGCCATCCTCCGGCAAGCGGCCAAGCTCGCGCAGCAACGCGCCGAAGGCCGCCGCCGCGGCGCCTGTGGCCGGATCCTCGGCGACGCCGCCCACCGCGAAGGCGTTTCGCACATGGAAGAGCCGCTCGGTCTCAGGCCAAAAGAACGCGATCGTGGTGATCGAGCCTTTCTCCATCAGCGCTTTGACCGGTGCGAAGGGATAGCGCAGCGGTCCGCCGGGCCCGAGCGCGCGCAGCCGCTCGCGCGATGCGAGCGGAATGAAGAGATGCCGCGCCCCGGCGCCGGCTTCGCTGAGCGGCCATTCCTCCGCAAGGTCCGCGACGGAGAGGCCGAAGAGAGGTCTCAGCTCGCCGGCGAGGGCCGGCTCCGCGCGGCGCGCCCAGGTCGGCGGCGATCGAAGCGCGGCCGAAGCCGCGCCGCCCCCGTCCCGCTGCGCTTCAACATCAATCGCGCCTTCGTTCAAAGTGAGGGCGTAGACGCCGCTTCCGAACAGCTCGCCCAGCGCCGCGCCCGCGGCGATGGTGGCGTGCCCGCAGAACGGCACTTCGATCTCGGGCGCGAAATAGCGGATGCGCCAGGCGTCGGTCTTCTCCGCCTCCATCGGCGCGAGAAAAGCTGTCTCGGAATAGCCGATCTCCGCGGCCATGCGGAGCATCGTCTCCGCGCTCGGCAACGCGCCCAGCACCGCGACGCCGGCGGGATTGCCGCCCGCTCCGCCCTCGGCGAAAGCCGCGTAGCGGCGGACCTGATCAAGATCGATCGCCTCCGCAGGCGTGTTCGGATCGGCGTCATTGTGACCAAGGGCCATGAGGAGCTCCCTTCCTTGGGGCGCGTCGGATCGGTGCGCGCATGGAAACGAAGCGCCGCCCGATTTGTCCATCGCTAATGCCGTTTCGGCGCGCCGCGACGCGCCTTCGCGCTTGCGGGCCGCGCGCGCCTCGCGCAACGCTGTGATCGGCTCGCCGCTGCGAGCGCGCCCTCTTGCGCCGGATGTCCGACATGCCCCACGACGCCTCGCCTCACGGCACGCCGTCTCATGACCCGCTGATGCAGCCCTTTCAGCTCAAGCATCTGACGCTGAAGAACCGCATTATGATATCGGCGCATGAGCCCGCCTATCCCGAGGATGGGCTGCCGAAGGATCGCTACCGCGCGTATCACGAGACGCGGGCGAAGGCGGGCGTGGCGCTGACGATGACCGCGGGCTCTGCGGTCGTCTCGCGCGACAGTCCGCCGGCGTTCAACAACATCCTCGCCTATCGCGACGAGGTGACGCCCTGGATGCGGCGCCTGGCTGAAGCCTGCCAGAGCCATGGCTGCGCGGTGATGATCCAGCTCACGCATCTCGGCCGGCGCACGCGCTGGGACAAAGGCGACTGGCTGCCCTCGCTCTCGGCCTGCCATGCGCGCGAGCCGGCGCATCGCGCCTCGCCCAAGCAAGCGGAGGACTGGGACCTCAAGCGCATCATCGCCGATTACGCCGACGCCGCCGAGCGCATGAAGGAGGCCGGCCTCGACGGGATCGAAATCGAAGCCTATGGCCATCTCCTCGATCAGTTCTGGTCGCCGCGAACCAACACGCTGGCGCCGCCCTATGGCGGGGACGCGCTCGAGGACCGCATGCGCCTCTCGATGGAGGTGCTTTCGGCGGTGCGCGCGCGCGTCGGTCCGAACTTCATCGTCGGCGTGCGCTTCACCGCCGATGAGCGCGCCGAAGGCGGCATCGATCCGAGCGAAGGGCTGGAGATCGCGCGCCGCCTCAAAACCTCCGGCCTTGTGGATTTCCTCAATGTGATCCGCGGGCGGATCGACACCGATCCGGCGCTGACGGACGTGATCCCCATCCAAGGCATGAAAAGCGCGCCGCATCTCGATTTCGCCGGCGTGGTGCGGCGGGAGATCGGCCTGCCGACCTTCCACGCGGCGCGGATCCAAGATGTCGCCACGGCCCGGCACGCGGTGGCGGAAGGTCTCCTCGATATGGTGGGCATGACCCGCGCCCATATCGCCGACCCGATGATCGCCGAGAAAATCGCTGCGGGACGCGAGGAGGAGATCCGCCCCTGCGTCGGCGCGAATTACTGCCTCGACCGCATATACCAAGGCGGCGCGGCGCTCTGCATCCACAATCCGGCGACGGGGCGTGAGCTGAGCATGCCCCATGACGACCGGATCGCGCCGGCGCGCGAGCCGCTGAAGATGGTTATCGTCGGCGCCGGGCCGGGCGGGCTCGAAGCGGCGCGCGTCGGCGCGCTCCGCGGCCATACGGTCGAGCTTTTTGAAGCCGCGCCGGAGCCCGGCGGGCAAATCCGTCTGACCGCGCGCAATCCGCGCCGGCGCGAGATGATGTCGATCATCGAGTGGCGCATGGCGCGCTGCCAGGCGCTCGGCGTGCGCTTTCACTTCAACCACTGGGCCGAGGCGAGCGACGTGCTGAGCGCGGCTCCGGACATCGCCATCATCGCCACTGGCGGCATGCCGGATATGGAGGGGCTGAGCGGCGGGGCGGAGCTGGCGCATTCGGCGTGGGATCTGATCTCCGGCGACGTCGCCCCGGGCCGAGACGTTTTGATTTATGACGAGGCGGGCGATCATGCGGCGCTGCAGGCGGCGGAGATCGTCGCGGCCGGCGGCGGACAGGTCGAGATCATCACGCCCGATCGCAGCATCTCGCCTGAAGTGATGGCGATGAACCTCACGCCTTACATACGCGCGCTCCAACCAGCGGGCGCTGTGTTCACGGTGGCGCAGCGCCTGCGCGCGATCGAGCGCGACGGCAACCAGCTGAAAGCTGTGATCGAGAGCGACTATGCGGGCGCTCTCGCGCGCGAGCGGCCCTGCGATCAGGTCGTCGTGAACCAGGGCGTGCGCCCGCTCGATGAGCTGTATTTCGAGCTGAAGCCGCACGCGGCCAATGGCGGCGCGGTGGATTACGACGCATTGATCGCCGGCGCGCCGCAATCGCGGCCTCAGGGCCTGCGCCTGTTCCGCATCGGCGACGCTGTCTCGGCGCGGAACACCCATGCGGCGATCTACGACGCGCTTCGCTTGGTCAAAGACTTATGAGCCGCGGCGGCGCCTTACTGCGGCGCCCGCGCATCTGCGTCGAAACAACGCAATCCAGAGCGCGATTTCTCATCTTCACGCCGCGACGCGATTAGGAAAACGCTGTCGCGAATTACTTCTTGCGCGGCGGCGTCGGCGACGTCCATGCGCGACGAGGATGGGATGATGAACAGGCTGCGGCGCGGCGGCGGCGCAGCCGAGAAGCACGGTGATTAGCCGGCGTGCGGCGCCTCCGCAGGATCGGCTTTTTTTGAGGATCAGCCCATGGCGCACGCCGATGAGATGCTGTCGCTGCTGATGGCGCGCAAGCCCAAGCACACTCTCCCCCAGCCGCTCTATAACGATCCCGACCTCTATCAGGTCGATCTTGAGATGATCTTTTATCGCGACTGGCTGCTCGCCGGCCCGACCTGCGAGATCCCGAAAGCGGGCGCCTATCTCACGGTGCAAGTCGGCGCTTATTCGGTCGTCGTGGTGCGCGGCGCCGATCGGAAGATACGCGCCTTCCACAATGTGTGTCGCCATCGCGGCTCGCGCCTCTGCACCGCCGAGCGCGGCTCCGCGCCGAAGCTCGTCTGCCCGTATCATCAATGGACTTACGAGCTTGATGGCCGCCTGCTGTGGGCGCGCGACATGGGCGAGGATTTCGATCTCGCGGCCAACGGCTTGAAGCCGGTGCAGTGCCGCATCGCCGGCGGGCTGATCTTCATCTGCCTGGCGGAGCATCCGCCCGCCTTCGACGCGCTGGCCGAGATCGCCGAGACCTATTTCGCCCCCTATGAAATGGACACGCTCAAGGTCGCGCATAGCAACAGCATCGTCGAGCAAGCCAATTGGAAGCTCGTGATGGAGAATAATCGCGAGTGTTATCACTGCGCCGGCACGCATCCCTCGCTCAGCGTCAGCTTCAGCGACAGCCCGCATATCGGCGGCGACGGTTCAGGCGTGGGCGATCCGATGATCGTCGATCATCATAAGCGCTGCGAGGCGGCGGGCTTGCCGGCGAAGCTGCAGCTTGCGCCGAACGAACAATGGCGCTTCTTGCGGGTCCCGCTTTTGGGCGAGGCGGTCAGCTACACCAGCGATGGGGGGCAGGCGGTGGAGCAATTGATCGGCCGCATGCCGTTCCGCAACAGCGGATCGCTCATGTTCTTCCACTTCCCAACCAGCTGGAACCATTTCCTTTCAGATTGCATCACCACCTTCCGCCTTTTGCCGCTGAGCCCGCAGGAGACGTTGGTGACGACGCGCTGGCTGGTGAACAAAGACGCCGTGGAAGGCGTCGATTACGATGTGGAGCGCCTCACCGAGGTGTGGACCCAGACCAACAACGAGGATCGAGCCATCGTGGAAGAGAACCAGCGCGGCGTGAACTCGCCGGCCTACGAGCCTGGTCCATACTCCGAATTGCAGGAGAGCGGCGTGATCCAATTCGTCGATTGGTACGCCTCCACGATGATCTCGCGGCTCACCGGCCGCGCCATGATCGCGGCGGAGTGAGATGAGCGAGGCGATCGCCGCGCCCGATGCGGGCGGAGACGGACCAGAGGCCGGGCCGTGGACCGATGACGAGCCGCTGGAATGCACCTTGGTCATTCCCGAGGCGCCGAATGTGTGCACGTTTTCGTTTCGAGCGCCGTCGGGCGCATGGTTCGATTACCGCGCCGGCCAATTCGTGACGCTGGAATTGCCGACGCCCGGCGGCGCGATCCAGCGGACGTACACCATCTCCAGCACGCCCTCCCGGCCGCTCAGCTTGTCGGTCACGGTGAAGGCGCAGCCCGACAGCGTCGGCTCGCGCTGGATGATCGACCATTTGAAGCCCGGCCATCGCATCCGCGCCCATGGCCCAGCGGGCATCTTCACGCTGCCGAAGCGGCCGCGCGACAAGTATCTCTTCATCGCCGCCGGCTCGGGCGTCACGCCGATGATGTCCATGGCGACGTATCTCTATGATTACGGCGACCAGCCGGATGTGCGGCTCATCTCCTGCGCGCAGCGCCCGTCAGAGCTAATCTTTCGCGACCGCCTTGAACATATGGCCTCCCGCCTGCCCGGCATCCGGCTCAGCTTCGTGGTGGAGGAGGAGGAGCCCTATCGGGTGTGGACCGGGTTTCAGGGCCGGCTCAACCAGCTGATTCTCGGCGCGATCGCGCCTGATTACTTGGAGCGCAAAGTCTATTGCTGCGGGCCTGAGCCCTTCATGCAGGCGGTGCGCGATAGTCTGATCGGCCTCGGCTTCGAGATGGAGAATTATCTCCAAGAGAACTTCCAGGCGCCGATCGAGACCAAGGCCGAAGCGCCGCCCCTTGAAGACGTCGTGCCGCAAGAGGCGGCGAAGGCGGCGGTGGTCTTCGCGAAGACCGGCCGGCACCGCGAAGGCTCGGAGGCCGACACCGTGCTGGCGCTGGCCCGCGCTTCGGGCGTCGCCATCCCTTCCGGCTGCACTTTCGGCGTCTGCGGCACCTGCAAGGTGAAGAAGCTCTCAGGCGATGTGCATATGGTCCATAATGGCGGCATCTCGGAGGAGGATGTGGAGGATGGTTACATCCTCGCCTGCTGCTCCCATCCAATCGGAAAGGTCGAGATCGACGCGTGAGGCGGCGCGGCGCCCAAGCCGCAACCGCGTCAGCGTTCATCATTTTCCTTTCGCCACACTGAAAAACAAAGGCGGACCGTCAATCGCCCCTTAATCCCGCGCCCGCATAGTTCTGCGGCGCGGGATGGGGAGAGGCATGGTGCGACGCGGCCGACATCGCTCATTTTTTCGGTCTCAAGAAGGTGCGACCACGACTGAGTTCGTGATCTTGGCGCCGCTTTTTTTGCTCATGCTGTTCGCAATCATCGAAATTGCGATGATCAGCCTCTCACGCACCACGGTGCGCGCGAATATGGCCGAGGTCGGGCGCGACGTCCGAACCGGCCTGGCGCAATGCATCACTGAGCAAGAACTGGCCGAGAGGGTCTGCCGAAAAACGCTCTTCGCCAATTGCGTCGAAAATGTCGAGATCAGCCAAAGCATCCTCGGCGGCGCGCGCAGTCGAAACGCGCGCAATGTCGCCGCGGCGGATGCGGGCGACGTCGTCTTGATGAACGCCTCCTATCCTTGGCCCGTTCTTACGCCAATTTTGACGCCGCTTTTGGGCGATCAGAACGGTGAGATGACGTTGTCGAGCAGCTTTATCTTCAAGAACGAGCCGTTCAATGATCAAATCTGCTGAAAACGACGCCGCTTGCAGCCGCATGCTTCGCTTCGCCCGCGCCGAAGATGGCGCAGTGGCGATTGAATTCAGCATCCTAACGCCGCTCTTGGCGGTGCTGTTGTTGTTCACCGTCGAAGCCTCGAGCGCGACATGGACGCGCACCGCGGTTGAGGAGAGCGCCGCCGCTCTTGCGGACATCACCACACAATTCAGCGAAATCGACGACGCCGGCGTGCGCACTGTGTTCGAAGCGGCGCGCGAGATCCTGATGTTGGAGGGACGCGGCGGCGATGTCGAGATGACGCTCTCGTCCGTGCTCTCATGTCCCTGCGAAACCGACGCCGATCGGTTTTGTTTCAGCGTGATTTGGAGTGAAGGCTACACCTACGGCGGTGGAGGCGGCGCCATGGCGGCGGGGCGCCCGACAGGGTCTGAGGTCCTCGACTTGCCGCAAGAGTTGGGCAATCCGAACGGCACGGTGGTGATCGGCGAAGTCGCCTATAGCTATCAGCCGCCCCTATCCTTCGCTCTATTCGACGGCAATGTGTTGGATCTGACCGCTCGGGTCGACTTTCTACCGCGGGTCTCGCGGGAGGTGCTTCATGTCGGCTCGCAGGCGAGCTCCAGACGCGCCGTCTGCGAGTAGAACGCCGTCGAGCGGGACGCGAAAGCAGCGCTGGCGGCTCGTGTTTGCTGATTCCAATTAACCAAGAAAAAACAAACAATTTCCCTCACGTAAATCGTGGAGAAACGCTCTTCCCATTAGATTCGACGCAACAAACGACATTGGTGTGAGAAGAAGCGTGCGCCCCTTTTTGAAATCGCGCGAAGGCGGCATCGCCGTGCCTTTCGTCATCATACTGCCGGTGCTGTTGCTGAGCGCGGCGGCGGCGTTCGAATTCGCGAACGCGCACTTCACCCGCGCGTCGATGCAAAACGCGGCCGACGCCGCCGCGCTGGCCGCGGCCAGCCATATCGACCTCGACCCCAATGTCGATCTCGACGCGGCGCGCCGGGACCGCGCAGAGCGGATCTTCGCCTCGAACATGCCGACCTCGCGGACCGTGAGCGATCTGCAGATGCTCTACAGCAATGACGCGGCGCGCCATCAAGTCGTCGCGACCGCGCGCCACGGCTCCTTCTTCGGCGGTTTCGGCGATGCGTTCGACTGGGACATTAGCGTCGTCGCCGCAGCGCAGTCCCGCGCGACGCCGGTTGAACTGGCGTTCGTTCTCGACACGACCGCCTCGATGCAGGTCACCGGTTCTTGGCCTGCAGCGCGCGACCGGTTCATTCGCGCGATCGACCAAATCGATGCGATCTTTCAGGGCGGCGACGGCATTCGCGTCTCTTTTGTTCCTTTCAGCGACCGCGTGAATGTCGGCCTCTCCTCGCGAAATTGGCTGACCGGCCCGGCGCCGTCGGATTGGCGCGGCTGCCTGCGCCCGCGGGAGGAGCCCGAAGCCTTGTTTCCGCATGCTGTGACAGACACGCCGCCCAATCTCCTGCGCTTCGAGCCGTCGGCGCGCGACACCGAGCTGCGCCACCGCCGCGGTTTCGGCAGACGGGTCACCTGTCCGATGCAGCTCACGGCGCCGACGTCCGATCTTGAGAGCATTCGCGCATCGCTACGCGCTTTGAGCCCCGACGGAACGGGGCGGTTCGATGTCGGCTTGGCCTGGGGCTGGCGCGTGCTTTCGGAACGCTGGCGCGGGCGGTGGGGCGAGCCGGATTATCCGCAGCCATCATCTGAGACCCGCAAGATCGCGCTATTCATCGGCGACGGCTACACAGCGGTGAACAATCGGCCGACGGATTTGGGCTTAGGCGAGCATGATGGCGAGGAGCGCGCCCTCAACCGCATGAGCGCGACGCACCAACGACACTTCGTCGAGGTCTGCCGCAAGATGCGTGAAGACGGCATCGAGCTCTTCATGCTGGCGCCACAGGATACTTACGCCAAAATGGAGGACGCCATGATCGACTGCGCGGTCGACGGATCTTGGTTC
>JBCBCG010000059.1:0-20851 GCA_038530925.1 Pseudomonadota bacterium | reverse complement strand
GATCGATTGCGACATGCGTCGGCCGTCGGTCGCCGATCTCTTCAACGCACCGAAAGGCCTTCGATCGCCTCAGGCTGCAGCGTGGCCTCCTGCACCGTGGTCTTGCCGCTTAGCACGTCCACGAGACTGGCCTCTTTCGGCGCGTTGAAGAGATCGGCGACCGACGGCCGACGCATGTCGCAATCGATCAGCAGCGCCTTTTTCCCCATCCGCGCGGTGATCGCGGCCAGCATCAAGGCGATCGAGGATTTGCCTTCATTCGGCACCGCCGAGGTGATCAGCACCACCTTCGGCGTTCGGTCGACATTCGCGAGCAACAGCGCCGTTCGCAGATTTCGCACAGCCTCCGCCAGAAGAGAGTTCGGCTTGGCGCTGACGAAATCGAGCAACTGCTCGCGCTTCTTCACACCGCGCTGCAGCGGCGTTTGCGCCAGCACGGGCAAGCCGGTCTCCGACTCGAGCTGCGAGGCCGAGCGGAAGCTGTTGTTGAGCCCCTCGCGCAGGAAGGCGAAGGCGACGCCGAGCATTAAACCGAACGCGCCGCCGAGCGCGGTCATCAGCTTCTTGCGCGGCTCGCTCGGATGCACCGGCGCGCGCGCCTCGCTGATCTCGCGCGCATCGGCCTGCTGAATGTCCTCCTGCTGCGAGGTTTCTTTGAAGCGCGCCAAGAAGCTCTCATAGATCGCCTTCGTCGCCGCGGCCTCACGCACGAGTTGGTTTAATTCGACCGAGGATTGGGACTGCACGAGTTTCTTTTGCTCAAGCGTTCTCACCTCGTCCTGCAAGGCGGAGAGGCGCGCGCGCGCCACGCTCAGCTCGTTGCTGATGCCGCGGCGGATCTTCTGCGATTCGGCGCGGATCGCCGCGCGGATGTCGGACAGCTCGGCGCGGGCGTTGATCATGCGCGGATGCTTATCGCCATAGCGGATCGCCAACTCAGCCTGACGCCGGCGCGCGGACGCCTCTTGCTCTCGCAAGCTTTGGATCAACCGCGATTCAAGAAGGCCCGCCGCCCCGCTCTCCGCCGCGGCCTGCACCTGACCATTGCGCGCCTCGACCTCCGCCAAATTCGCCCGCGCTTGGATCATCGCCGAGTTGAGCTGCGCGAGCTGTTGGCGCGTCAGCTCAGCGCCCTGACCATCGACCACGGCGCGCTCCACGCGAAAGGCCTCGACCCGCGCTTCAGCGGTTTCGACATCCTCGCGGAGCGTCTGCAAGCGCTCGCTCAACCAAGACGAGGCGCGCCGCGTCGCTTCGAATTTCGCTTCAAGCTGATCGATAATGTATTGATCAGCCACAGTATTGGCGACGAGCGCGGCCAAATCCGGATCAGCGGATGTGAACTCGATCGAGATCACATAACTCAGCCCAACGGCTTCGGCCGACAGGCGCGAGGCCACCGCCTCGACCACGCGGCGCCGCGTCAGCTCCGCCGAGTCGCCCGGCTCGCTCTCCTCAGCCTCCGCGCCGAGGCCGAGCAGCGCCGCGGTCTCGGCGCCGAGCAGCGCCGCCACGGCGTCGGTCATGCTGAAGGACTCCTCGCCCTCATCCTTCAGCGCGCTGTTGAACTCAGGCGCCTGATCCAGCCGCAATTTGTCGACCACACGCTCAAGCAGTTTTTCGGAGCGGATGATCTCCACTTCCGTCGCGATCGCCGCGTTGTCGATCTCAATGCCGGCGACGACGCTGTCCATATTCACAACGTTGGAGGTGCGGTTGTTCAGCATCACCAACGCGCGCGCTTCATATTGCGGCGTCACCTGGCTCACCAGCACCCAGGCCACCAGCATCATCGCCAGCGCGCTGCCGGCGATCACCCATTTATGGATCAGCAGCACGCGCAGAACGCCGCGCAAATCGATCAACTCATCGCTGCTCGACGCGCCGGCGGTCGGAGCGGTCGCGAGGTCCTTGGCGACCGGGTAGGGCCGCTCCGTCAGTTCGCCATCCATCATGTCCCGCCTCCTTGCGACCTTCACTCTCGCAAAACGCGCGCCGAAGGCCGCGCGTCTCGCCCATCGCGCGCGCCGTTCCTACGCCGCCGGCTCGACGCTGAGAAGCGTCTTCCGCGGCGCAACACGCCTAACGCTCCAGCCCGATACTGGCTCTCAAAACCGCCAAACCGGGGTGGACTTTCTCTAAATCACGCCACAACCATCGTTTTTCTTCGTGGCCGCGCCGGACTTCTTGTTTCAATTCCGCCTGCTCCTGCGGCGAAAGACGCGTCCAATTGGACTGCTCCAGAACGAGCCGGGACGGCGTCGTCGCCGGATGATGCTTGGCGAAGCGCCGCATCACCGCCAGGGCTTCGAGCGTCTCCGCGCGGCGGCCGAGATCATGCGTCGCGGTGGCGATCGCCAAGAGCGCATAGGGATTGGCCGGGCGATCCGTGAGGCTCGAGGCCGCGATCTCCGCGGCCGCCGCGCGCAAAGCTGGCCGCGCGCCCGAGGGCGCGACGCGCGCCTCGCGCAAATACTGCTCTGCCACCGCCACGCGGTAGCGCGATCGGTGCAGCAACAGATTGGGATCGCCGACCGCGAGGAGCTCCCCATTCGGCTTTTGCTCACGAACATCGGCGGAGAAAAGCGGCCCCGCGCCGACGCCGATGATCATGGCGAGAACGCCGGCGCTCAGGATCACAGAGAGGCAAGCGCCCGCGCCGATGCGCGCAGCCCAGCCTTCACGTCGCTCATGGCGCATGGAAACTCACCGCCCCCTCATTTACGGCGGCCCTACGACCGACGCCTCTCTCTGCGCTCGCGCCCGCGCCGCGACCAACTCTGATCAGACGCGCCAAAAGCGCCTTTCGCAGCCGCGGATAAGGGCCCGCCGCAGCAGAGCCCCGCCGCGCTTAAAAGAACCGCTCTTTGATGCGCACCGTATCGCCCGGCAACACCACCGTGCCGCCGCCGACATCCTCCATCAGCCCGCCATCCGCGCGCTTGATCTCAATATCGCGCTCGTCAGCGCGATAGGTGAAACCGCCGGCGACCGCGACGGCCTGGTTCACCGTCAGACGCGCTTGATAGGGATAACTCCCCGGTTTATTCACCTCGCCGATAATGAAAAACGGTCTGTAATTCAGAACCTCAACGCTGACCCGCGGCTGATTGAGATAGCCATCGCGCAGACGCGTCGTGAGCTCCGCCTCCAGCGCCCGCTGCGAGAGACCGGCGCCGGGCACGGTGCCGATCAATGGGAAGGAGATCGAACCGCTTTGATCCACCTCGAATTCGCCGCTGAGATCATCCTCGCCATACACGATGATGCGCAGCCGATCCCCGCTGTCGAGTTGATACTCCCCTTGCGCAAAGGCTGGACCGCTCAGCGAGAGCGGCGTCAGGCAGAGCAGCCCGAAGACGGCGAAAACGCGAAAAATCCATTGCATGGCGACCTCCAAAGCGGCTTTGCGGCGATGATGCGCGGCGCGCATCCGCGTATCGCCCGCCGATCGAACTGATGAGCCTCTCTCCCGCGCACCCACGCGATCACGAGACTCTAACCTCCTCATTTCTAGCAATTTCCTCGCCATGAGCAGGTCCCATAGCGCTCGCAATCGCTTTAATCGTAAGGTCGGATCGCTCCCGCATAACGCGTGCGTCACTCAACCAAACGATGATATTCCACCCTCGCCGCGAACGCTACACGATATGGCGCCCTTCGCCGCCGGACGAGGGTCTCGAAATCGCAAGACCCATGCAGAGAGCGGACCGAAACAAGACGCTTCCCAGGCGGCGACGCGACGCCGCGCCTGGGCCGACTCAACGGCCCCCCGCGCGCCGCCCATGTGGCCGAAGAAAGCGGCGGCCCGAGGGCGCGTCGATCCGAAGAAGGCCGAATAGGCCTGATGAGGCCTCTCGTCCCAGAGACCGCCGCCTTCAAATTCCAGGTCGATCTGAAAGCCTCTACGATGACGCGCATCACCGACCGTAAGGCGCGCGGCGACTGCACCAAGACGCCGCGGCGGGAGCCGATGCGCGCGCAATCGTTCCACAAACAGAAGGTTCTGTCCCGGCCCAAGATGCGCCGCGATCCGCCGCCTCGCTCAGCTGAGCGCCCCGCTTACGCAAAAGCGGCCGCGGGGCGCCGCGCCGCTGCAGAGCGCCTAGAGCGACGCTCGATGGACCGGAACGAAACGGCCTGACACAGCCCTAAAGACCTCTGCGACGACCGGTCAGTAGCGCGCGCGGAGGCCCAGAGAAAACTGGTTCTCCGTATAGCTTTCGCCCTCCGCGTCAGAGTCCTCATTGGTGTGCGCATAGCGCGCGCCCAGGCTCACATTCGGGTTCAGCAGCCACTCGACGCTCGCCCCCGCTGAGAGCGTGTCATCCGTCCGCTCGACCCCGTCGAAATCTTCCGTGCCCGCGCCGACGAACCCGCCCAGCAGCACATTGCGCCGCAACGCATGCCGCACGGAGACGGTTCCCGCGAGGCGCGATGTGCCCGACGAGCCCGCCACCGTCGTCTCGCCAACGCCGCCCTCACCGATAAACTGAATGCTTGTAAGCGGCGTCACGAACCAATCCACACCGAGATCGACCGAAACGCTATCGACGCTCTCAAGATCATCCTCATCGAAACTGCGCTGCTCATACCCCACGCCGACCCGTCCTTCGACGAGGCGGCTCAGGCTCAAATTCACACCGCCCAGCGCGCGCAGGCTATCGCCGCTCCGATCTGTCTCGCCTGGTTCGAAATCGCCATTATAGTCGATCAGCAGCCCCTCGCCGCGCACGAAGGCCTCGTAGCCGCGCAAGAATTCATAGCCGATCTCAGCGCCGCCGACATAGGTCAGCCGATCGCGGTCATCCTCGTTGCTGCTGCCGCCGCCGATCAGATCGACATCGTCGTAATCGCGCAAACTAAAGGCGGCCACAGGCGACAGGCGCAAACGGCCGCGCTTGTAGCGCCCCTCGATATCGATCTCTCCGAGAGTGTACTCCGTGGGCTCAGCCGCCGCGCCGGGCGCGTTGTCGTCGCCGCGCCCATCGGACAATCGCGACAGGCCCGTCTCGATCCGCACGCCCGCCGCGCGGGTGATGTCGATCACGCCAATCGCCGATCCGCCGAACTCAGTGTAGTTATCGTCGGAATCTTCCGTATAGAGCCCGTATTCGCCGAAGGCGGATAATATCAGCGCGTGCCGGCGCCAATCCGACTCAAGCGTCACCTCTGGGCGCGTCACGAAGAGATAGCTGCTTTGCTCGTCATCTTCGCTCTGCAGGTAATTGTCGCTGTAGACGCCTTCAACGCGCAGCTCGGGCCTAAGAATGAAGCTGTTGACGCGAACGCCGGTCCGCTCGTCAACATTCTCAAGCTGAGGCGCCGTCGCTTCTTGCGCCCATGACGCGCCAAAGCCCGCGCACCCCACCGCCAAAGCCGCCGCCGCCGCCCAAAGCGGCGTGTTCCGGCGCGCGCGCTTTGAAAGCGACGTCGGAACGCGGGACGAAGTTTCGTTCACTGCTGACATATCGTCTGGTTTCCCCAGGAAGCACCGCTCCGAAGCGCGCCATTCGGGCGCGCCTCCCCTCATTTTTCTTTTCAGCGTCAGCTCGGGCTCGGCGACCCTCCGCTCGACTCGCTTCCGGCGTTGGTGCCCGTCGGGCCGGAGGCGAACACCCCTGCGCCGCCGCCAGGCACCGTGCCGGTCTCGATCTCCTCGCCCTCGCCGCTCGGCACTGATCCGACCTCGATGTCGCCGGTGTTCTCAGCGACCTGCGACGCGGCGCCCGCCGCATCGGAAATCGACGTCCTGACGAGTTCGATCGCGTCCTTATCGCCGCGGACCGCTGGATCAAGCACCGCGATGCTCGTGATCGAGCCAATCACCTGGCCGCAAGTGTCGCCGCAGCCGGCCTTCACGCCGCGCGTCGCCGCGGCGGCGAGACGCGCCACTTGGCTCGCATCGCCCTCATATTGCGCCATCGCCGTGGTGAGGATTCCCGCCGCATCGCCGAACGCCGCCTTCGACGCCGCCTCAACCAGCGCCTCAACCTCGCTGAACGGCAAATCCGGGTTCTCGCTCAGCGCCAAACCGACGATGCCGGCCGCCGAGGCGCCGCCGCCGACGCCCCGAGCGATGATCGCCGCCGCATCGGGAGAGACCACGTCGCCATCGATCACCATCGCCGCCAAAGCGCGATTATCGGCTCCGGCGGCGGCGACGCGCTCCGCCGTCGCCGCGTCGAGCGCGCCCACGTCATTTGCGAACGCCGCGCCCGCGCCAGCCAACGCGCCGACGCCGCTTAACAGAGCTGCGATCGCCAGAGCCGAAACGGTTGCTTTCATCCCCATCTCCCGTTCTTGCAGGGTCGCTCGCGCCGCCAGAGCATGCGGCGCCGCCCAATTCGCTGTGTAATTGCGTACCATATGCGTTCCGCCGAGCAACATGCGTTGCGAACCGACTCGCGCTCCGCGCGCATGCGTGGGCCATTTGCATCAACTGCGCCAAATCAAGCCACTTTTCGCCGCAGTTCAGCCGACGCCGCGAATCAGCGGAAGGAACAGCCAACCTTCGGTATTATCGAAAGGACCGCCGATCAGCAGAAACCGGCCCCACTCCTCGCGCGATTCCAGCAGGAAGAGTTCTTGCCCGCGGTAGGCGAGTCCGGCGCTCGAAAAATCACGGCCGGGCCCTTGGCGAACGTTAATCTTTTCCCCGGCGACCACATGGGTCGGCTGTGGCCGTTGCACCGGCGGCTGGCCCGCGCTCTCCGGCACGGAAGCTGTTGTAATCTCTTCGGCGAGCGGCGCCGCGGCCTCCAGATCGGGATTCGAACCGGATGAGGCCGGAGCGCCTTGCTCTTCGGCGCCCGCATCGGGCGGCGCGCCGTCCACGAGGTCGCCCCCTCGAGACCCCGCCGCGTCGATCTCGCCCTCGCCCTGCGGGGCGGCGCCGCCGATTCGGGGCGAATCCCCAGACGGCGCCTCGGCCGCCCCGCCCACGGCGGTGCTGGCGATCAGCGCCGCCAGCGCGTCGCTCGCCCCATCAGGCCGCCCATCCGCCGCCGACGCGCCGCCGACCTCGAGCGCGGAGATGCGCCAGCACGCCGACCGCGCCAACTCGGCCTCGCAGCGCGCCGCGACGCGCCCGTAAAACGGTCGATCGCCCGCGGATCCGCGCAATTGCCCACGGAAATCCCACTCCGTCTCCGAGATCTCGCGTCCCAAAACGATCGTCGCCTCGGACAAGGCCTCGCTTGCCCGCAGCATTTCGAGCACGCCGCTGCGCGCTTGCGCGCGGCGCTCCTCCATCGCGAGGCGCTCTTCATATGCCTCGTCCGATCCCCAAGGCGACCAAAAAAGCACTGCAACGCCAAAGATTAACGCCGCGCCGCCGAAATAAATCGCTCGCTTAATCTCCACGGAAGTCACCTCGCTGCCCCAATAGCGGGACCATAGGCGCGGCGATCTTCGTCGTCTACGCGTGATCGGACGGTGAATGCTTAACGCGGGCGGGCGACCACAGCGGCGCGACCCCGCGCGCCGCCCTGGCGTTTTGGCGCGAGCTTACGAAGCGAGGAAGCGGAACCCGTTCGCGTCGATGACGACGGCGCTCAGCACCCCGCTCAAATACGCGCCAGTGTCGACACCGATGCGATTGCGCCCGATATCGGGCTGCTCCGTCACCGTATGCCCATGCACGACCACCATCCCCTCTGGGCCGCCGCGATGCATGAAGCGAGAATCGCCCCACATCAGCGCTTTATCCGGCTGCGCTGTGATCGGCGCGTCCGGATCGATCGCCGCATGGCAGAAAAAGATATTTCCAGTCCGCCACATCGAGGTGGTCTGGCTCGCAAGCAGCGTCGCATGCGCGCCCATCGCCGCGCTCAGATCGTCGCGCAGCCCCTCGTAATCCTTCTCCCGCGCGCGCTCCCACGGCGCGGCGACGCCGTAACTCGCCAGGGTCTCCACGCCGCCCCAAGCCAGCCACTGCTCGCCGTAAGCGGGATCGCGGAGGAACGAGAGCAGCGCCGCTTCATGATTGCCGCGGATGAAGACCACCTCATCGACCGGCGCCTCGGCGCGAAGGCGGCTGCAAAGCTCGAGCACGCCTTTAGAGTCCTCTCCGCGATCGATGTAATCCCCCAGCAGGATCAGCGAGAGCGGCGTGTCAGGCGGCGCCCGCCGCGCATCGTCGTAGATCCGCCCCAGCAATCGCTTCAGCAAATCGGCTCTGCCATGCACGTCGCCCACCGCGTAGACGCGGCCCGCGATCCGCGGCCTTGGCAAGGCGTCGAGCAGCGCCGATCCGGACGCCGGCTGCGCGCCGATCAGCCGCCGCATCGCTCCGAACGCTCCCTCCGGCATGCAAATCCCTTTCGCTTCGATCCAGGTTCAAACGCTGCGCCGCCGCGTCGCTCCGCCGCGCCGCCGCTCTGCGCCTTCGGCGCCGCAGCAACGCGCGGAGACAGCCGCGATCATCCGCCGCTCCTCACATGCGCTTTCTCCCAGAAGCGGCTTCGCTTTCTTCGCGCGGAGCCGTTGCGGGAGATGGAAACCGTCCGCGCCCAAAGATGCAATGCAGCATTGGCGCCGAAATCGCTCTGAGCCGCGGGCTTCTTATGAACCATTTCCAAATCAGCCTCTTAGCTTGCGCGCGGCGCAATGGCGCCACGCGTGTGGGTCGATCCGAGACGCCTGTTCACACTCATGAGTTGTATGTATAGCGTCGGACGTGACAGAAATGAACACAGAGCGTGGCGACGGCGCGGCACGGTCCGTGCAAGCGGTTCAGCGGGAAAATCTATGGGCGGCCGCATTCCAGGCCGTTCCTCGCGCACGCCGACCGGCGCCGCATGTGCGAAGAAAGGTCTCCTGATGGCGAGAGTTGACGGCGCGACCCGGCGAGCGGTTCAAACCACGCAGGTGACCCGCGAGAACCGGCTGACGCGAGACGACAGGCGCGCGCCGGATCGGGCTGGTCAAGGCGCCGCTCGCCGCGGCGCGCCGCCGCCGCTTGCCCAGCCGCAACGCGCGGATTCGGGCGGATCGACGCTGCGCATGGGGCTGTTGTTCTTCGCCTCTGATCTGATGATGACGGCGATCGTGACGGTCGGCCTCCTCACATTGGCTGCGGCGACGCCCGCCGCCTGGCCGGAGGGCGCGCTTTGGCCCTTTTCGAACGGGATCGCGCCGGCGGACCCGGCGCGCGCGGCGATCTTCGGGGCGTTGTTGATCGCAGCGCTCGGCGCCGCCGGTCTTTATAAGCCGGCGCAATGGGAATATGGCGAAGGGCGCCGCGCGCTCTGGGCCGGCCTGCCGCTCTGCCTCGCCTACGCGCTTTTGGCGACGCAAGGCTCGCCGGCGGCGCTGACCGCGCTCGGGCTGGCCGCCGGCGCCGCCTTCGGCGCCTTGATCTTGCTCGGGCGGATGACCGTGCGCTCGCTCGGCCCGGCTCAATCGGCGATGCGGCGCAAGATCGTGCTGGTCAGCGATGGGCTTACTCCCGAAGATTTGCGGCGCGAGCTCCGCACCAGCCGCGCCATGCGCGCCGAAGTCGTCGGCGCCATGACGCTGCAGGAACTCTTCGCCGTGCTCGAACAGCCCTCGAGCCTGCAGCGCCGCTTCTACGAAGTGAAGTACCGCGCGCGCCTTGATGAGCTGACCTTCGCCTTCGCGCCAAGCGCGGACGAAGCCCCGCGCCTCAACCGCGCCGTCGACGCGCTGAACGCCGAAGGCGCCTCCGCGATCATCGCGGTCTCCCTCCCCGGCCTTGTGGGACGCCGGCTCAAAACTCTGCGCGTCTTCGGCGGCGACATTCTCTTCGCTCAAGTCCAAGCGGAGCGGCCGGGCGGCTGGGAGCTCCTCGCCAAGCGGACCGTCGACGTCGCCGGCGCGGGGCTCGGCCTGCTGGCGCTCTCGCCGATCCTGTTGATCATCACGCTGCTGCTGAAAACCGAAGGCGGCTCTCCCTTCTTCGCCCAAAAGCGCGTCGGCAAAGATCGCAGGCGGTTCGACTGCTTCAAATTTCGCACCATGGTGCCGGACGCCGAAGCGCGCCTGCAGGCGCATCTCGACGCCGATCCTCAAGCGCGGCGCGAATGGGATCTGCATCAGAAACTCAAGAAAGACCCGCGGATCACTCGACTCGGCGGCTTCTTGCGCAAGACCAGCCTCGATGAGCTGCCGCAGCTTTGGAACGTGCTGCGCGGCGATATGAGCCTGGTCGGCCCGCGCCCGATCATCGCGCCGGAGACGCCAGGCTATCCCCAAGACGCCGCCTATTACCATAGCGACGCCTTCGACGCTTACGCGCGCTGCCGCCCCGGCATCACCGGCGTTTGGCAGGTCAGCGGCCGCTCGAAAACCACGCATGAGGAACGCGTGCGCCTCGATTGCTGGTATGCGCGGAACTGGACCATTTGGCTCGATCTGATGGTCATTCTAAAGACCGTGCGCGCGGCGGTGTTCGGCTCCGCCTGGGCGTAACCCGCGCAGGACCGTCGCGCAGGAGCGACGGCGCCCCAAAGCCGAGGAGCGGCGCCAGCCAAGCGACGAGGCGGCCCGCCGCGGCGGGCCGGCGCCAACCGATCGCAACGCCGCAGCGCCCCGTCGCGATGTCAAAACGGAAAGAAGATCGGCAGCAATAAGGCTGACATCCCAGCGAAGAGCAGGTTCAGCGGCAGTCCAATCCGTAAAAAATCAATGAAGCGATAGCCGCCCGCGCGATAAACTAAGGTATTGGTCTGATACCCCACCGGCGTCGCGAAGCTCGCACTGGCCGCGACCATCACCGCGAACAAAAACGGCTTGGGATCAACGCCCAGATGGGCGGCGAGCGCCAGCGCCACCGGAGTCGCCAGCAGCGCCGCGGCGCTGTTGCTCACGAGTTCCGTCAGCGCCGAGGTGGCGAGGAACAGCAACAGCAACATCGCCGCAGGCGACAGCCCGTCTCCCCAAGTCGTCAGCGCCTCCACGGCCAGCGCCGCGCCCCCTGCCTTTTCAAACGCGATCGAGAGGCCGATCATGCCGATGATCAGCCCAATCACCGACCAATCGATCGCCCGCGCCGCTTGACCAAGGGTCAGACCGCCGCCGAGCACGACGATCAGCGCGCCCAATCCGGCCAGCCAGGCGATCGGCGCGACACCGAGCGCCGCGAGCCCCATCACCAGCGCGATCACCGCGATCGCCAGCGCCGCTTTGCCCGGCGACGCGTCGCGCGGCTGCGCCTCGGTCAGCGCTTCAGGCGCGCGCGCTCCAAGGCGCATCGCGCTCTCAAGCACGCCCGCCCGCTCGGGCGGCGCATGGTCTGCGACGCCCTCGCCCGCCGGCGCGCCGCTGGCCAGAGCGTGGCGGCTCGAACTCGCCAGCACACGCGTCGCCGCCGCCGCGGTCGCCTCCAGCGCGAGGCGCGCCCTGAGCGCAACATGCGACGCCAGCGCCGGCCCACGCGGCCGCGGCGACCGATCCGGCAGCAGAAACCGCCCGATCAGCATCATATAAGCGAAGCCCGCCGCCGCCATGATCAGCGCCGGCGCGGTCATCTCGAACATGCCGATCGGCTCGAGCCCGCGCTCTTGAGCGAGGCCGCTGACCAAAATGTTCGTCGAAGCTCCGATCAGCGTGGTCATCCCCCCGAAGATCGCCGCATAAGAGAGCGGGATAAGCAGGCGCGACGGCGCGAGCCCCATCGCCCGCCCCAGCGCGATCGCAAGCGGCGTCATCACGATGACCACAGGCGTGTTGTTCATCATCGCCGAAGCCAGCAGCGCCGCGCCCATCAGCAGCGCCAGCGCCGCCGCGCCCGAACGGCCGGCCAGCCGCGCGATCACCGCGCCCAGCGCCGCCAGACAACCCGCGCGCTCCAGCGCCGCGCTCAGCACGAACATCATGGCGATGGTGAAGACGGCGCCGCCCACAAAGAGGCGGCCAAGCTCCGCGACCTCGAGCACGCCGAACAGCAGCAGCAAAACCAGCGCGATCAGCGGCGCGAAGGCGGCGCGCGGCCCGCACAGAACGAGCGCGGCGAAAACACCGCCGATCAGCCCCAGCACAATAGCGAGATCGCTCTGCACGCCGTTCCTTCCCGGCGCGCCCGCGCCCCTCGCCCCTAGCCGCTCGCCCGTCGCCCGCCGCGGGGCCGCCGCCTCGCCGATCAGCTGTCGAGCGCGCCGCGATCCCGCATCAGGGCGATGATCCGCTCCGCCGCCTCGTCTGGATCAAGCGCCACGGCGTCCAGGCGCAGCTCCGGCGCCTCGGGCGGCTCGTAATCGCTGTCAATCCCGGTGAAGTTCTTGATTTTGCCCGCGCGCGCCTGGGCGTAGAGACCTTTGACGTCGCGCGCTTCCGCAACCTCCAACGGCGTGTCGACGAAGATCTCCCAGAAGGTCTCCTCGCCGATGCGCTCGCGCGCCAAACGGCGCTCGGCGCGGAAGGGCGAAATGAAGGAGACGAGCGTGATCAGCCCGGCTTCGGTCATGAGCCTGGCGACCTCGGCGACGCGGCGAATGTTCTCGACCCGATCCGCGTCGGTGAAGCCGAGATCGCGGTTCAACCCATGGCGGACATTGTCGCCGTCGAGCGTGATGGTGTGCTTGCCCATCGCGAAGAGCTTGCGCTCGAGCGCGTTGGCGATGGTGGACTTGCCGGCGCCGGAGAGGCCGGTGAACCAAAGCGTCAGCGGCTTTTGGTTCTTTTGCGAGGCGCGGGCCGCTTGATCGACGTCGAAGGCTTGGCGCTGGATGTTGCCCGCCCGGCGCAGCGCGAATTGGATCAAGCCGAGCCCGACGGTGGCGTTGGTGATCCGATCGATCAGAATAAAGCCGCCGAAGCTCCGGTTCTGCGCGTAGGGCATAAACGGCAATTGCCGGTCGAGCGAGAGGTTCACATCGCCGATCTCGTTGAGCGCCAGCGACTTCGCCGCCGCTTTCTCCAGCGTATCGATCGCGAGGCGATGGCGAATGTCGGTGATTTGCGCCCCGGCCTGACCACACGCCGATTTGAGGATGTAGGGCCGGCCGGCGAGCAGCGCGTCCTCATGCATCCAGAGCATGGTGGCGCGAAACTGGTCCGCGACCTCCACCGGCGTCTCAGCCGCCGCGATCACATCGCCGCGGCTGACATCGATCTCATCCTCCAGCGTCAGCGTGACGGAGCGGTCGACGCCCGCAGCCTCAAGATCGCCGTCATAGGTCACGATCCGCGCGATGCGGCTGGTCTTGCCCGAAGGCAGCGCGCGCACCGCCGCGCCCGGCCGCGCCTCGCCCGCCGCGATCGTGCCGCAGAAGCCGCGGAAATCGAGATCGGGCCGGTTCACCCATTGGACAGGCATGGCGAAAGGCTGTTCGGCGGCGGCGTCTCGCGCCACCTCCACCGTTTCGAGATGCGCGAGCAGCGGCGGGCCTTGATGCCAGGGCGCCGCCTCGCTCCGCGCCACGATGTTGTCGCCGCGGAGCGCGGAGACCGGAAACGCCGTCACATCCGGCACGCCGAGCCGATCGGCGAAGCGGCGATATTCGGCGACGATCTCGCGAAACCGCGCCTCATCCCAGTCGATGAGGTCCATCTTATTCACCGCCAGCGCCACATGGCGGATGCCGAGCGCCGCGACGATGGTGCTGTGCCGCCGCGTCTGCGTCAGCACGCCTTTGCGCGCGTCGATCATCACGATCGCCAGCGACGCGGTGGAGGCGCCAGTCGCCATATTGCGCGTGTATTGCTCATGGCCCGGCGTGTCGGCGACGATGAATTTGCGTTTGTCGGTGGCGAAGAAGCGGTAGGCGACATCGATCGTGATGCCTTGCTCGCGCTCCGCGGCGAGGCCGTCCACCAAGAGCGCCAGATCGATCTCTTCGCCTTGGGTGCCATGCTTGCGGCTGTCGCGCTCCACGGCGGCGAGTTGGTCTTCGAAGATCAGCTTGCTTTCATAAAGAAGCCGGCCGATCAGCGTCGATTTCCCATCATCCACCGAGCCGCAGGTGATGAAGCGCAGGAGCGATTTCGATTGCTGCGCGTCGAGATAGGCGCGCATCGCCGCATCGGTAGCCTCTTGCGGCGCGTCGAGGCCGAGCGGGCCGCCCGTCGGCTCAGCCGCCGCGCGCAGCGCGTTCTTCGAAATCCGATCGGCCATCAGAAATATCCTTCCTGCTTCTTCTTCTCCATCGAAGCGGAAGCGTCATGGTCGATGACGCGGCCTTGGCGTTCGGAGCTTTTCGCGAGCAACATTTCCCGGATGATTTTCGGCAGCGTATCCGCGTCGCTGTCGATCGCGCCGGTCAGCGGATAGCAGCCGAGCGTGCGAAACCGCACGCGGCGCATCTCCGGCTTTTCGCCGTCGCGCAGCGGCAGGCGGTCGTCATCCACCATGATGATCGCGCCGTCGCGATGCACTACGGGACGCTCCGCCGCATAATAGAGCGGCACGATCGGGATGTTTTCGAGAAAAATATACTGCCAAATATCGAGTTCAGTCCAGTTTGAGAGCGGGAAGACGCGAATGCTCTCTCCCTTATGTTTGCGGGTATTGTAGATCGACCAAAGCTCTGGGCGTTGGTTTTTGGGATCCCAACGATGCTGCGCCGTCCGAAAAGAAAAGATCCTCTCTTTCGCGCGGCTTTTCTCTTCATCGCGGCGCGCGCCGCCGAAAGCGACGTCGAATTTATAGCGATCAAGCGCTTGCAGCAGGCTCTGGGTCTTCATGACATCAGTATGCACCGCCGAGCCATGCGTCACCGGCGAGACGCCTTGCGCGAGACCGTCTTCATTAATGTTCACCAGAAGCTCGAGGCCCATTTCTTTGGTGAAGCGGTCGCGGAACTCGACCATCTCGCGGAACTTCCACGTCGTATCCACATGCAGCAGCGGAAATGGCGGCTTGGACGGATAAAACGCCTTCATCGCCAAATGCAGCATCACCGAGCTGTCTTTGCCGATCGAGTAGAGCATCACCGGGTTCTCCGCCTCGGCGGCGACTTCGCGGATGATCTGGACGCTTTCAGCTTCTAAGCGCTGTAAATGGGTCAGCATCGCCAATGCCCTTTCACTTCGGTCGCGAGCGTCGTCAGCCGCCTTAGCCGCCGCATCGAGCGCTCCAAGGCGCGCGCCGCCGCTGTCGGCTTTCATCCGCGCAGCGGCGGGTTACGAACCGCGGCGCGGCGAGGCAATTCATGATCGCCCGATACAAACCATTGAAGACGAAGCTCACGCGAAAACCGGGCGCGGCGCCTCCCTTGTTCTCGCGCATGCTTAAAGGTGGGAACGCCGTCCCACGCATCGTCCACTCTCTCATCGGCGAGAATAACCATATCGCGCGGGGTTGTGTCAGCTCGCGCGGAGCGCTGAGGCCGCCCTTCGCGCAGCGTGACCTTGCGGCCGCGCCCATCTTCGCCGATGAGCGCGTGTTTCATCGTCCGCGGTCAGCGCCGCCCAGGGATCGACGAGCGCGATTACTCTTCGGAATCGCGCTGATAGATATCTTCGATGCGGACGATGTCGTCCTCACCAAGATAAGAGCCCACTTGCACTTCGATCAGTTCAAGATCGATGATCCCAGGGTTCACCAGACGATGGACGCAGCCGATCGGCAAATAGACGCTGTCGTTCTCATGCAGAATGATCGTCTCTTCATCGCGCGTGACTTCGGCGGTGCCGCGCACCACCACCCAATGCTCAGCGCGGTGGAAATGGCGCTGGAGCGACAGCTTTTGGCCCGGGCTCACGGTGATGCGCTTCACTTGGTAGCGCGCGCCCTGATCAATCGACTCGAAGTCGCCCCAGGGGCGGAGCACCCGCCGCCCGCCTTTGGCGGACTTCACGCCGGCGGCCTCCATCCTGGCGTGGAGCGCCTTCACATCCTGCGAACGCGCGCGGTCGGCGACCAACACAGCGTCGCCCGTCGCCACCACGACGACGTCCTCAAGCCCCACCAACGCGACATCGACGCCCTCCGCCGCGAAGGCGACGGCGCCGCGCGTCTCATGCGCATGCACCGAGCCCCGCGTGACCATGGCCTCAGGCCCAGCGGCGCCGAGCTTCCACACCGCCTCCCAACTGCCGACATCCGACCATTCATGCCGCACCGGCAAGACGGCGACTTTTCCCGCCTTCTCCATCACGGCGTAATCGATGGAGATCGGCCTCACCGCCGCATACGCCGCCTCGCCAAGCCGCAGGAATTCAAGATCGCGATCCGCGCCGGCGACCGCGGCGATCGCGCCTTCCAGCAGATCCGGCGCATGCGCGGCCAGCGCCTCGCGCATCGTCGCGTTCTTGAACAGGAAATTGCCGCTGTTCCAAAAACACCCAGCCTCGCAGAGCCCTTCCGCGACATCGCGTTTGGGCTTTTCGATGAAACGCTGCGCTTTGCGCGCCGGCCCGCCCGCCACGCTCTCTCCAGGCTCGATATAGCCAAAGCCGGTCTCCGGCGCCGTCGGCGTCACGCCAAAAGTGACGATATGCCCAGCCTCGGCCGCGCCGCGCGCAGCGAGAACATCCTCGACGAAAATCTCGCGCGGCTCGATCTTATGATCCGCCGCCAGCACCAACACCGTCGGATCGGCCGCCGCGCCGGTCTCGCCCGATCCCTCCGCTTCGAGCCAGGCGACCACCGACGCGATGGCCATGCCGCTGTCCCGCCGCAACGGTTCTAGCAGGATCGTCGCCTCTCGCCCAACGCGCCGCACTTGCTCGGCGGCGATGAAGCGATAGGGATGGGTCGTCACGATCACCGGCGGGGCGAAGCGCTCCGGATCCGCGACGCGCAGCAGCGCCTCTTGCAGCGGCGTCTCATCGCCCAATAGCGGGACGAACTGCTTCGGCATGTCCGGCCGGGACAACGGCCAGAGACGGGAGCCGACGCCGCCGCAGAGAATAACCGGTGTGATCATGATCGCCGCCCTCTCTATCGCAGCGCGCCGCGCGCCGCCCCATCGCCGCGCCCCCCGAGGGCCGCCAGCCTGCGCACTCGTTAGCGCCGGGGGCGGCGCCGGCACAATCGTTTCCGACAACGCGGAGCGGGCGCGCCGGGGCGTGGCGCGCGGATCGGACCATCAGAACGCGATCAGCCGTTGATCCCCGCGATGGACGCGCGGCGCTGTTGAGACGACGCCTGGCGCTGGCTCACAACCTTAAACGGATCGACCGCGCGGCCGCGCCGGCGCGAGAGGACGGGACGCTCGTCAGAGCAGCTCCACATTCGCGGCCGCGAGCGCCTGGCCGAGCGCGGGCCCCGGCGGCTCCTCCGTGGCGAGCACGTCGATCCGCCCGAGCGGGCAGACGGTGAAGACGTCCGAGCGGTCGAACTTCGAGCTGTCCGCCGCGATCACCACTTGGTTCGCGCGCGCGATCATCGCTCGCGCCACTTGCGCGGCGTCGAAATCATAGTCGCTCGCGCCGCCGGAAGCGCTCAGCGCGGAGACGGAGAGGAGCGCGCAATCAACTTGGAAGCGGTGGATCTCCTCGATCGTGGTCGGGCCGACCATCTTGGCCGCGTCGTCCTTGTAACGTCCGCCCAGCACGAACACTTCGCAGCTCTCGCCGCAGGCTTTGGCGACCCGCATCGAGTTGGTGATCACCCGCAGTCCGGCGCTGTTGGCGATGGTCTGAGCGCAAATAAGCGCGGTGGAGCCAGCGTCGATGAACACCGTCTGATCCGGCTCGAGCCACCAAGAGAGCTTCTCGGCGATCATACGCTTCGCCGTGCTGTTCGTGGCCATCCTCTGCTCGAACGGCCCATCGACGAGCGACGGGTTGCGCTTCGCGCCGCCTTGCACTTTGAGGATCTCGCCCGCTTGGGCGAGCGCGTTTAAATCACGCCGGATGGTGTCCGGCGAGGCGTCGAACGCCGCCGCCAGCTCTTCAACCGATGCTTCCCCATAAGACGAGATGTATTCAATCATCTTCGCCCGTCTGAGCTTCGGCTTCAGGCCCATCGCCTTGTCCCCTTCGCGCAGCGCACCTTGGGCCGTCCCGCCGCGATCGGCCAAAGAATCGGCCCGCGGCTTGGACGCCATTCGACGCGTCTTTTAACCATAGCGCTTTGATTTCGCTTGTTTTTGTCCTGCGAAGACAGCGCATCCCTTCCAGGGGGCACGCTAGGCGCGAAGAATCGTCGAGACAAGGCCTTTATTGCGCCGCACCGCGCGGCAACGGGTCTGACTTCCGATTTTCACAAACTGTCGCCTTGGCGCCCGTCAAGAGCGCTTTGTGAGAAAACTTTCCACTCTTTCCGCGCCTTCGCGCACGCGCTCGAACGCCCCGGCGAAGCTGAAACGGACGAAGCGCGCGCCGCGGATCGGATCGAAATCGAGCCCTGGCGTCGCCGCGACGCCCGCCTCGCGCAGCAGCCGCCGGCACCAAACGCCGCTGTCGCCCAGAGCCTCCGGCAATTCGGCGTAGAGGTAGAACGCGCCATCCGCCGGCGCGATCCGCGCCAACCCCGCTGCGGGAAGCATCCCGAGAAGATGCGCCCGGTTCCGCGCATAGCCCGCGCGCCGCGCGTCGAGTTCGCGCCCCGCCGCGGGCGAAAGCGCGGCGAGCGCCGCCGTTTGGCTGGCGTGGGGCGGGCAGATGAAGAGGTTCTGCGCAAGCCGCTCGATCGGGCGGATGAAGCGCTCAGGCGCGATCATCCAACCGATCCGCCAGCCGGTCATCGCGAAATACTTCGAAAAGCTGTTGATGATGAACGCTTCATCCGAGTGCTCTAACGCGCAGGGCGCCGGCGTCTCGTAATGCAAGCCGTGATAAATCTCGTCGGAGATGAACGCCGCGCCAAGCGCTTCGGTCGCCTCGATCAGCGCGCCGAGAGCCGCGCGGTCCAGCATCGACCCTGTCGGATTGGCGGGGCTCGCCGCCAGGAGGCCATGGATCGGCCCGGCGCGCGCCGCCGCCTCCAGGAGCGCGGGGCTCGGCTGGAACCGCTCCGGCCAGCCGGCCTCGAGCCGCACCGGCTCCAACCCGAGCGCGCGGGCGATGTTGCGGTAGCTCGGATAGCCGGGATCGGCCATCGCCAGACGATCGCCCGCCTCGAAAAGCGCCAGAAAGGCGAGTTGGAAGCCCGCTGACGAGCCTGTGGTCACAATGACGCGCGCTGGATCGAGGTCGAGGCCGTGGCGCTCCTGATAAAGCGCGGCGATCGCCGCGCGCAGCGCCGGCAAACCGAGCGCCACGGTGTAGCCGAGCGGCTCCTCGAGCATGGCGCCGAGCGCCCGGCGCGCCGCCTCGGGCGCCGCGCCGCCGGGCTGGCCGACCTCCATGCGCACGATGTCGCGGCCCTCGGCCTCCAGCGCCGCGGCCTCCACCATGACGTCCATCGCTTGAAACGGCGCGACGGCGGCGCGCCCCGACGGCGCGCGAAGGGCGCTTGGCCCGAGCCTTGAAACGGACATGAAGTCAGGTCCTCTACCGAGAGCGAAGCGGATGCGCGCCGAAGCGCCCGCTCAAGCGGCTGATCCGGCGGGGCGAAGGCGGCTCCCGCGCCCCCTGGCGCCGCGCCGGGCGCCGCCCTAATTTAACGGCGGGACGAGCGGGAAGGAAAGGAGCGCCCATGCTGCGACGCGGACGGGACGAGACGCCGCCAAGCGCCGCGTCGCGCAAACGGGGGCTTCAGCATGCGGCGTGCCTGATCGGCGCCCTGGCGCTCGCGGCCTTGGCGCCGCTTGAGGCGGCGGCGCGCGGCCTGATCCGCGACAGCGAGATTGAGCGCACGCTCCAGCGCATGCTCGACCCGATCCTCACCGCCGCCGGCGAAAGCTCTGATCGGGTGCGGCTTTACGTGCTGAATGACAGCTCGCTCAACGCCTTCGTCAGCGCGGGCACGAATATGGTGTTTCACACCGGCCTGATCCGCGAGTTGGAGGCGCCGGAGGAGTTGATCGGCGTGATGGCGCATGAGGTCGGCCATGTGGCCGCGCGCCACTATTCCCGGCGCGTCGCGGCGATCGAAGCGGCGCAGGATATGAACCTGCTCGCGACCATCGCCGGCATCGGCGCCGGCCTCGCCGGCGGCGGCGGCGCGGGCCTCGGCGTCGCGCAGGGCGGCTCGCGCATCGCCACGCGGCAGCTTCTGCGCGCGACGCGTGGGCAAGAGCTGGGCGCCGACAGCCTCGGCGTCGATTACATGAACCGGATCGGCGTCGACCCGGAGGCGATGTTCATCGTGCTCCGCCGGCTCGGCGAGCGCATCGGCCCGATCGCCGGCATCAATCCCTACGCCCAGACCCACCCTCTGACCGGGCGCCGCATCGAGGCGCTGCGCCAGAAGGTGGCGACCTCGCCGGCGCGCGGCCAACGCGTCTCCGCCGATATGCGCTATTGGCATGCGCGCATGCGCGCCAAGCTCGACGGTTTTTTAAGCGCGCCGGGCTCTAGCGCGACGGTTGATTATGGCGATCCGGAGCTGGATCTTTACCGCGAGGCGATCGCGCTCCACCGCGCGCCGCGGCCCGACGCGGCCTTGGACGCGGTGGAGAGGCTGATCGCGATGCGGCCGCAGGATCCGTTCTATTGGGAGTTAAAGGGCCAGATCTTGTCCGAGAGCGGTCGCGGCCCACAAGCGGTGGCGCCGCTCGAAAAGGCCATGCGTTTCGCGCCCGATGAGCCGCTGATCGCGCTCGCCCTCGGCGACGCGCTGTTGACGAAGCGGTCCCCCGAGGCCGACGCGAGAGCCCTGCCGATCCTGGAGCGCGCCGCTGTCGGCGACCGGTTCAATCCGGGCATCCTGCGCTCGCTGGCGGACGCTTACGGCCGCGTCGGCAAGGAAGGCATGGCCTTGCTGGCGACCGCGGAGCGTCTGGCGATGATCGGGCGCATCCCCGACGCGCATCGCCAAGCGCGCTTCGCGCAAACGAAGTTGCCCGCGGGCTCGCCCGGCTGGCTGCGCGCAGAGGATGTGCTGAACATCAAAACG
>JBCBCG010000058.1:0-20991 GCA_038530925.1 Pseudomonadota bacterium | reverse complement strand
CGGCGCGCATCAGCGCTCGTCGATGCCTTCGGCTCTCCTCGCCGCTCGCGGATCGGTCGCGACGAGCCGCGAAGCGCGCGAGGAGCCTCGCCCTTCCCGACGGCCTAAGCATCGTCTCGCGAGGCGGGGACATCTTCTGCGCTTTGCATCCCGATCGGCGCGCCGTGTTGCGCATTCGGAGCGGATAGAAGCTTCGATGCGAGCCAGCGATGCGGATGGCCTGGAAAGCCGGCGCCGAAGCGGCGGATCAACGCGGCGTAGCTAGGGCCCACTTCGGACGCTTTGGCGAGGCGTTCGCCACTCGAAAGACGATGCACCGCCAGGTCGCCGCCCGCTGGGCGAAAACAGAGCCCATACCCGCTCAGCGCCGCTTCCGCGGTAGGCCAATCTTGCGCTGCGCTTAAGGCTTGCGCGACGATCGCGCGGAGGCTGCGCTCAAGCGCTGGCTCGACTGTCGCGGACAGTTCCGGGAATCGCCGCTTTTTCTCGGCGGAGACGACGGCGCGGCCGACGCATTCGGCGCTGAACACGGCGGGGTCGCGTCCCGCTAGCGCGCATTCGCGCGCGAGCCGCGCCGTGAGCGCAGCGCCGAGAATGTCTTTCAGCGGTCGATCAAGCGCGCTCTGCATTTTGGACCCTTTCGACTCGCGGCTCGCTCGAATATTCTCATTTTGTTCTCGGTTCGGCAACGGCGGTTTGAAACACGGCGCCGTTTTAGCCGTTCTCACCTTCCGCCAGCCAGCGCGCCGCCTCGACGGCCCAATACGTTAGGATCCCGTCGCAGCCGGCGCGTTTGAAGGCCATCAGGCTCTCGAGGATCGCGGCGCGCCGGTCGAGCCAGCCATTCTGCGCCGCCGCCTCGATCATCGCGTATTCGCCGGAGACCTGATATGCGAAGAGCGGCGCGTTAAGCTCCGCCCGCATCCGCGCGCAGATGTCGAGATAGGGCATGCCCGGCTTGACCATGATCCAATCCGCGCCTTCGGCGAGATCCATCGCCGCCTCACGCAGCGCTTCGTCGCCATTGGCCGGATCCATCTGATACGTCTTCTTATCCTTCGGCGGCGCGGCGCCGTCGTCAGGCCGCGCCGCAGATTGCGCCAGCGCCTTGTCCGCGCCCACAGCTTCGCGAAACGGGCCATAAAACCCGCTCGCGTATTTCGCGGCGTAAGAGAGGATGACCACATCCTGATGGCCGGCGGCCTCGAGCGCCTCGCGCATGGCGCGCACGCGGCCATCCATCATGTCCGATGGGCCGAGCACATCCGCGCCCGCCTCCGCCTGGGCGAGCGATTGCAGCACCAGCTTCTCGACCGTCTCGTCATTCAGGATGCGCCCGCCGCGCACGATGCCGTCATGGCCGAGCGCATTGTAAGGATCGAGCGCCACGTCATGCATGATCCCGACATGCGGCGCGGCGCGTTTCAACGCCCGCGTCGCGCGGCAGACGAGATTGTCTTTGTTCCAGGCCTCCTCGCAGCCGACGGTCTTCAGGCTGGCGTCGACTTTGGGAAAGAGCGCGATCAGAGGCACGCCCAGCGCCTCGGCCTCCTGCGCGCGTTCGGCGGCGATGTCGATGGTCATGCGCTCGACGCCCGGCATCGCCGCGATCGGCTCGGTGCGGCCTTGACCCTCGATCAAGAAGATCGGCCAAATGAAATCAGAAGGGCTGAGCCGCGACTCGGCCACCATGGCGCGGCGCCAGGCGCTGGCGCGGTTGCGGCGTGGGCGGACCAGGGGAAACGGGGCGGGGGCTGTTCGGGGCGCGTCTCATGGGCTGGGAGCAGAGGCTGGCGCGCGGCGGAGATCAAGGAAGGATCCGGCGCGGGATCCGGCCTATGGCGATCCGCCGCAGGCCGGCGCGGCGGCGCTCGGCCGCCGTAAACCATTTGGCCAGAGGCGCCGCCTAGGGTGCGACTGCGAAAGCGCTGGCGATCTCACGGCTTAACGCCGATGTGGCGCGCGGAGCTGAGAGAGGAGGAGCCGTGATATGCGTCGAGCGACGTTAAAGCGCGTCACCCTCTTTTGCGCCGTCGCCGCAAGCGCGGCGCCGGTTTGGGCGGATGAATGGGGCACGACCCTTCGCCGCGCGCCGCCGCCCGCGCCGGCCTTGGCTCCGGCGCCGGAGGGCGGGCTGTTGCTCGAACTCGGCGAAAGCGGCCTCTCCTTTCGATCGGATGTCGAGCCGATCCGGGAAGGCCGGGCCTTCATGGCGCGTCAGCATTTCGGCGCAGCGGACGGCGTGACGCCCTATGTCGGCGCCGGCGTCGTCGCGGGCGGGGCGCCTCTGATTTATGATCCGTCGCCTGGTTACGACCCGCTCGCGACCTTCGCGGTGGGCGTTCAAGGGCATGTGACCGAGCACGAGCTTTTCTTCGCCGAGGCGCAGTGGCGCGAAGGCGGCTCCGGCGGCGGCGACACCGTCCTCTGGATCGGCGTGCGCCACAGCCCGTGAGCCGCGCCGCATCTCCGGCGAAGCGGCTGGCGTTTCAGGGAAACATCTTCGCCTGATAAAGCGCGTCCGGCACCGCGCCGCGCTGAGGCCGGCTGGCGGGCAAACCGCCCGGCGGCGCGAAACTGCCGCGGAAACCGCCGCATTCCTCCGCGAAGGCGGCGAAGGCGCAAAGAGAGGCCTGAGGCGCTTCTTCGGCGCGCTGAGCGCCGGGGCCGAAGCGGAGCGGGCCGTCCAGAGCGCCTGGCGCAGGGCTCGTCCATACGCCCGCGGCGCCGGAGCGCGCCGTCCGATCGCGCGGCTCTTCGGCGAGCGGCGCCATCGCGGCGGCCGGGCCGTTCGGCTCACGCAGCGCGCGCCGCATCGCCGCCGCCATGCGCGCGCAGATGTCCTCATCCGCTCTCACAATCGCTTCGGGATGCAGCCAAGCGCGCGGCGGGTTGAAGCCGGCGCGCGAGAGGATCACGCAGATCGTCCGCCAGCGGTCGAGGGTGAGGTCGAAACTGGAGCCGTCGGCTCCCAAAAGCTTCAAATCAATCATCGTCGTCAGTCCTAAGCGTTTCGGCGCCGCTTCTGATGTCGGTCGCCGCCCGCGTTCTGCGAGCCCCCAAAACCCCGCTAGCCGCATGGCGCTCTCCTGTCGAGCAGAACCGCGCGATTTTCCCGCTGTGTCAAGGTGTCGCATCTATCTTGACCGCGAGATGCGCCTTGGCGCGCGCGACTCGGCGCCGCCGCGCAAGGGCGGGTCAGGCCGCGGCCTTCCGCCCGGCCTCCGCGAGCTTCGCGAGGTCCTTCGAGAGCTGGTAGGCGCCCTTGATCCGGTGCGCCGGATCCTCCCAGGCGCGCCGCACCACGATTTTATGGTCGGGCTTCAGCTTCGCGTGCTGGCTCGGGTTCGAGAGCATCTCAGCCAAGCCCGCCGGATTGGCGAATTGGTGGTTGCGAAAGCTCAGCGTCGCGCCTTTCGGGCCGCCATCGAGCCGTTCAATGCCAGCGCGCCGGCACATCCCTTTGATCTGCACGACGCGCAGGAGGCTCTCGACCTCTTTGGGCGGTTTGCCGAAGCGGTCATGCAGCTCCGCGCCGAACCCCATCAGCTCTTCCTTGCTGGCGAGATCGGAGAGCCGGCGATAGAGGCTCAGCCGCACATCGAGATCGGCGACATAGCTCTCAGGGATCAGCACCGGGACGCCCAGATTGATCTGCGGCGACCATTGCTCATCGCCCTCGCTGAAGGCGGTCTCGCCTGAGCGCATCTTGGCGATCGCCTCCTCCAGCATGTCTTGATACAGCTCGAAGCCCACCTCGCGGATATGGCCCGATTGCTCTTCGCCGAGAAGATTGCCCGCGCCGCGAATATCGAGATCGTGGCTCGCCAGCGTGAAGCCGGCGCCGAGGCTGTCGAGCCCCGAGAGAACGCGCAGCCGCTTCTCCGCCGCGGGCGTCAACGGCTTTTCCGGATTGGTGGTGAAGAAGGCGTAGGCGCGCGTCTTCGAACGGCCGACGCGGCCGCGGATCTGATAAAGCTGGGCGAGCCCGAACATGTCCGCGCGGCTGACGATCAGCGTGTTGGCGGTGGGCACGTCGAGCCCGCTTTCGATGATCGTGGTCGCCAGCAGCACATCATAAGCGCCGTCGTAGAACGCGTTCATCCGCTCATCGAGATCGCCGGCCGCGAGCTGGCCATGGCCGACCACGACACGCAGCTCAGGGCATTGCTCGCGCAGAAACTCTTCCGCCTCGGGAATGTCCTTAATCCGCGGCGCGACCCAAAAAGCCTGGCCGCCGCGATACTTCTCGCGCAGCAGCGCCTCGCGCACGGCGATGGGATCGAAGGGCGTGACGTAAGTGCGCACGGCGAGCCGATCGACCGGCGGCGTCGCGATGATGGAGAGCTCGCGCACGCCCGACATGGCGAGCTGCAGCGTGCGCGGGATCGGCGTCGCGGTCATGGTCAGCACGTGCACATCCGCTTTCAGCTGCTTCAGCCGCTCCTTATGGCTGACGCCGAAATGCTGCTCTTCGTCGATCACGAGCAGGCCGAGCCGGTCGAAGCGGATCCCTTTGGCGAGCAGCGCATGCGTGCCGATCACGATGTCGACCGAGCCGTCGGACATGCCGGCGCGCGTCTCCTTGGCGTCTTTGGCCGAGACGAAGCGCGAGAGCTGGCGCACGCGGATCGGCCAGCCTTTGAAGCGGTCGATGAAGCTTTTGGCGTGCTGGCGCGCGAGCAGGGTTGTGGGCGCGATCACCGCGACTTGCTGGCCCGACAGCGCCGCGACGAAGGCGGCGCGGAGCGCCACTTCGGTTTTGCCGAAGCCGACATCGCCGCAGACGAGCCGATCCATCGGTTTGCCCGAGGCCAGATCGCCGATCACATCGTCGATGGCGCGCAGCTGATCTTCCGTCTCCTGATAGGGAAAGCGCGCGCAGAACTCCTCATAGGATCCCGCTTGCGGCGCTAAGATCTTGCCTTTGCGCAGCTCGCGCTCCGCCGCGACGCGGATCAAGCCATCGGCGATCGCACGGATTTTTTCCTTCAGTTTGGCTTTTTTGGCCTGCCAAGCGCCGCCGCCGAGCCGGTCGAGCTGCACGCCTTCCTCCGCGCCGTAACGCGTCAACAGCTCGATGTTCTCAACCGGCAGATAGAGCCGATCGCCGCCATGGTATTCGAGCGCGAGGCAATCATGCGGCGCGCCCATCGCCTCGACTGTGGTGAGCCCGTTATAGCGGCCGATGCCGTGATCCACATGGACGATGAGATCGCCGACGGAGAGGCTCGCCGCTTCGGTTAGGAAATGATCGGCGCGGCGTTTCTTCTTCGCGCGGCGGATCAGACGGTCGCCCAGAACGTCCTGCTCGGAAATGACCGCGAGATCGTCGGTCTCGAACCCCGCCTCGAGCCCCCAAACGATCAGCTTGACCGGCGCCGTCTCGGCTGGGGCCGCGTCGCCGTCCGCCGTCTCGCTCCAGCGCTCGATCGTGGCGAGCTGGTCGAGCCCATGATCGCGCAGCACCGTCGCGAGCCGGTCGCGGGCGCCGTCGGAGAAGCTGGCGAGCACCACCGTCTTGCCAGCTTGGCGCCGATCCTCGATATGCGCGACGAGATTGTTGAAAAGATTAGCCTCTTCGCTCCGCCGCTCCTCGATGAAGTTCCGGCCCATCCGCCCGCCTGCGTCGAGCACGCCGGGCCCGGGCGGGCTGCGATAGGGCGAGAAGCGGCGGATCGCGCGGCCTTCGAGCTTCGTTTCAAAGGCGGCGCGGTCGAGATAGAGGCTTTCGGGCTCGACCGGTTTATAGACCTGGCCGGCCTTCAGCCCGCGGCTCGCCTGGGTCTCCTCCAGCAGCTCGAGGCGATGGCGGTAATGGTCCTGGATCGTCTCCCAGCGCTTATCGAGCGCGTCGTCCACCTGGTGGTCGAGCGTCACGAGCGCCCGCGGCGCATAGTCGAACAACGTCTCGAGCCGGTCATGGAAGAAGGGCAGCCAATGCTCCATGCCCTGAAAGCGCGCGCCTTCGGAGATCGCCGCGTAGAGCGGATCGCCGGCGCCGCTGGCGCCGAAAGTCTCGCGATAGCGGCGGCGAAAGCGCTGGATCGCCTCTTCGTTCAACAGCGCCTCGGCGATCGGCGCCAGCTCGACCCGTTTGACTTTCTGAACCGTCCTTTGGCTCTCGGCGTCGAAGCGGCGCGCGCTCTCGAGCACATCGCCGAAGAGATCGAGCCGCACCGGATCGCCGGCGCCCGGCGGGAAAATGTCGATCACGCCGCCGCGAATGGCGAAATCGCCCGGCTCCGCGACGGTCGAGGCGCGGCGATAGCCGTTGCGCGAGAGATAGGCGAGCAGCTCGTCCATGTCGCAGCGTTGGCCGACCGCGCCGACCCAGCTCTCGCCGTAAACGGTGCGGAGCGGCGGCGTGCGCTGGGTGATCGCGTTCACCGTCGTCAGCACCACGCAGGGAAAGCCGACGCCCTCCGCCAGGCTCGCCAGCGTCGCCATCCGGTCCGACACCACTTCGGCGTTCGGGCTTACGCGATCGTAAGGCAGGCAATCCCAAGCGGGAAAACGCAGCACCGGGATCTCCGGCGCGGCGACCGACAGCGCTTCACCCAGCGCGGCGGCGCGGCTCGCATCCCGCGCGATATGAAGCACCGGGCCGCGAAAGGGCGCGCGGTCGTCCTCAGGCCCATGGTCGCGCGAAGCGATCTGCGCCCGACGCACGAGATCGGCGAGGAGCAGGGCGTCCAGCCCTTCGGGCGCGCCGCCCAGCTGAATGTCGGCGGCCTCGAGCGGCCGCAGCTGCGGAGATGAGATCATGGCGCGGAGGTAGCCTTCGGCGCCGGGCGAGGCAAGCGCGCCGCCCGTCGCTCGGCGGCCGGTCGGCGTATAGCAAGTGTTCAGTCTTTTTTTCTACCGTCCGGAGCGCGGCGCACTGAACGCGCGCCGCCGCCGCGCGCGGCGTCGCCGCGCCGGGGCGGTCTGGAGCAGAGAGGCGAGGGCGCGATGCCGCCCGTGAGGCGGAGAAGCCACCGATGATGAATGCGCGCGACGACAAGACTCAGACGGATCTGATGGCCATTATCGGCTCTGCGCGGCGCTTAAAGTCTTTGTCTCATCGCGCTGTGATGTTCGCGCTTTTGGCCGCGAACGAAGAGGCGGGCGACAATGACGCCATGGCGTCGTTCGACGAAGCGCTGGGCGGCTTCAGCAAGATCGTCGACATGCTCCGCGGCGGCGAGCAAGGCGGCGTCGGCGCCGAGGCGCGCGCCGCGATCCGCGACGCGCAAGCGCTCGGCGCGGAAAGCGATGATCTTTTGACGCGCTTTCTCACCGATGCGCCGAAAGTGCGCAGCCTCGCCAGCGGCGAGGCCAAGCGCGCGCATCTCAAAGATCTCGCCGATTTCGTCGCCGGCCCGCTTTACGAAGGCGTCGACGAAATCGACGCCGGGCTGCAGCGCGCGTTGAAGCAAGCGACCGCCGAGCGCACGGCCCGCGACGCGGCCTCGCGCCAGCTGATCGGCGATTCGATCGCCAAGATCGAAAAGGTCAGCTTCGCGGTGCGTCTCATCGCGCTCAACGCCTCTGTCGAAGCGGCGCGCGCCGGCGAATTCGGCAAAGGCTTCAGCGTGATCGCCAGCGAGATCAAGTCGCTCAGCGAAAGCACCTCGACCACTGTCCAGGATCTGCAGCGCCAGCTCTCCGACATGCGCTGAGCGGCGCCAGTGAGCGCTTAAAAGCTCAGCTCATCGGCGCCCAGCGGCGCGAGCGCTTGATCCACCATCTCGGCGCTCACCGCCGCGAGGCTCGCCGGAGACCAGTTCGCAGCGCGCTTCTCCACCAAAAGCGCGCGCACGCCCTCATAAAAATCTGCGCGCTCGACGCAGAACTTCGCCGCCCGGTACTCCTGGGCGAGCGCCGTCTCGACATCCGCCGCGGGCGCGCTCAGCAGCCGATGCGCCAGCGCCAGCGCCATGGGGCAACGCGTCTCAAGCGCCGCGGCTTCGCTTTGCGCCCAGGCCGAGCCGCCCTTGAGCGCCGCGATGACGCCGGAAACGCCTGACTGCGCCGCGCCATCCTCTTCATCCGCGCCATAGGCTTCGGCGATCTCATCGGCGTGGGCTTTGAGCGCCGGCGCGCCGGGCGCGGAGGCGTTGAGCGCCAGGATCTCGCACAGCGTCTCATCGGCGTCGTCGCTGTAATCGCCCGCGACCATCGCCTCGATCAGCTGCTCCATCCGCTCCGAGCGCACATAATAATCGATCAAATGCGCGTTAACGCAGTCCGCCGCATCGAGCCGCGCGCCGGTGAGGCCGAGATGCAGGCCCAGCCGCCGCGGCAGCCGCGGCAGGAAAAAGCTCGCGCCGACATCGGGGATCAGGCCGATTCCCGTCTCCGGCATGGCGAAATCCAGCCGGTCGCCGCCGACGCGGTAATCGCCATGCACCGAGATCCCGGCGCCGCCGCCCATGGTCACGCCGTCCATCAAGGCGACATAGGGTTTGGAGAAGCGCTTGATCGCGCGGTTCAGCCGATATTCGTCGCGAAAGAACGCCGTCATGATCGCGGCGTCCGCAGGCGATTCCACTTTGCGCACATCGCCGCCGGCGCAGAACGCCGCCTCGCCCGCGCCGCGCACCACGACGGCCGCCACATCCGCCGCCGCGCTCCAGGCGCCGAGCTGATCGAAGAAGGCTTTAACCATGTCGTGGGTCAGCGCGTTGAACTGCTCAGGGCGGTTCAACGTGACCAGGCCGATCGGGCCGCGGGTCTCGAAGATGATCTCGGACATGGAGCCTCGCGCGTTAGCGTCCTCAGGACGCGGTCGTCTTTCGCATCGACCGGCGCGCCCTCGCCGGCGGCCTTCGATGTTCGCGAGCGGTGATCGCCCTTCCGCCCACGCGGATCAACCTTGGGATGAAGCGGCGCCCTTCGTTTTCGCTCTGGGCGCCCGGCGCATTTGCGGCGACGATCGCCGATAAGGCTCTCAGAGCGCTGCGCGCGCGGCGAGAAGAGCTGGAGACGGAAAAACGCGGGGGAGGATGGCGGGATGGACGCGATCCAGGGCGAGGCCGAGCATGAGATCGGCGAGATTGAAGCGGATTATGTGATCGCCGGCTGCGGCGCGGTGGGCATGGCCTTCGCCGATGTCGTCTTGAGCGAGACGGATGCCCAGATCGCGATCATCGATCGCCACGCCAAGCCCGGCGGGCATTGGAACGATGCTTATCCCTTCGTGACGCTGCATCAGCCCTCGGCGTTTTACGGCGTCAGCTCGACCGAGCTGAGCCGCGGCGTGAAGGATCAGGTAGGGCTGAATAAAGGTTTGTTCGATCTCGCTTCCGGCGCCGAGATCAGCGCCTATTTCGAACAGGTGATGCGCGAGCGGTTCTTGCCCTCGGGCCGCGTGCGCTACTATCCGATGTGCGATGCGCAGACGGCGGATCTCGAGGCTGATCCGCGCGGCGGGCGCACTCTGAGGTTTCAGAACCGGCTGAGCGGCGCGCGCGGGGTGGCCAAAGCGCGGCGTCGCCTTGTTGACGCGACGCATCTCAAAACCTCCGTTCCTTCAACGCATAACCCGAATTTCCGCATCGAGCCCGGCGTCTGGTTCGCGCCGCTCAACGATCTGCCTCGGATCGAACGCGCGCCGGCCGGCTATGTGGTGATCGGCGGCGGCAAAACGGGGATCGACGCTTGTCTCTGGCTGCTTGAGCAAGGCGCGCCGGCGGAGGCGATCCGCTGGATCACGCCGCGCGACGCCTGGCTGCTTGATCGGCGCAACATGCAGCCAGGCCTTGAATTCTTCGAACGCTCAATGGGCGCGATCGCGTCCCAATTCGAGGCGATCGCCGCCGCGGAGAGCGTGACCGACATGTTCGACCGGCTGGAAGCCTGCGGCTATCTCCTGCGGCTCGATCCCGCGGTGCGGCCCACGATGTTCCACGGCGCCACGATCAGCCGCGCCGAGCTTGAAGAGCTTCGACGGATCAAACAGGTGATCCGCCTTGGCCGCGTCCAAGCGCTCGAGACCGATCGGATCCTGCTGGATGATGGCGCGCTGCCGAGCACGCCCGATCATCTGCATATCGACTGCTCGGCGCGAGCGATCTCGAATGCGGCGCTTAAGCCGATCTTCGACGGCGCGCGGATCACGCTGCAGATGGTGCGCCCGTATCAACCGGTCTTCAGCGCCGGCTTCATCGCCCATATCGAGGCCGCTTACAGCGACGAGGCCGAGAAGAACCGCCTCTGCGGCTTGGTTCCTTTGCCGAACCACGACACCGATTTCATCAGATTCACCGCGGCCGGCATGATGAACCAGTATCATTGGTCGCAAGACGCACAGCTGCGCGCCTGGCTCCGCGGCAACCGGCTCGACGGCTTCAGCGCGATGATCAAGAGCCTCGCGCCGGATGATCATGCTAGGCGGGCGCTCATCGATCGGATGCGCGCCGCCGCGCCGCTGGCCATGGGCAAGCTTCAGGAGTTTCTCGCAGATATTGAAGCGGAGGGATGCGCCCATGGCTGAGTTCCAGGTTCAGAAGGCGGATTTGCGCCGGACGCGGGTTGTAGAGACGCAGAGCCCGCCGCTCGGCGCGGGCGAGATCCGCGTGACGGTGGAGCGCTTCGCCTTCACAGCCAATAACCTGACTTACGGCGTTGTGGGCGATCAGATCGGCTATTGGCGCTTCTTTCCGCCGCGCGGCTCGGAGACGACGGGCTGGGGCGTGCTGCCGGTCTGGGGCTTCGGCGAGATCACCGCCACCAACGCGCCGGAGGCGCCGCTCGGCGAGCGGCTTTACGGTTATTTCCCGCCCGCGAGGGATGTGGTGATGCGGCCTGGCCGGATCTCCGCGGCGACGGTGACGGACGGCGCCGCCCATCGCGCCGCCTTGCCGCCGGCCTATAACCGCTATCAGCGCGTCGCCGCCGAGCCGGGTTACGACCGCGCCATGGATGACCGGCGCGCGCTTCTTTATCCATTGCACTTAACGTCCTACTGCCTGTGGGACGCGTTGCAGGCGGCCGCGTGGCATGGCGCGGAGCGGGTTCTGATCGTCAGCGCTTCGAGCAAAACCAGCATCGGTCTTGCTTACGCCCTAGCCGAAGATCCGGCGGCGCCGCCGGCCGTCGCGCTGACCTCCGCGCGCAATCAGAGCTTTGTCGAGGAGCTCGGCTTCTACAGCGCCTCAGTGCTTTATGACGATCTCGACGCGCTCGATGCGTCGGTCCCGACGGTGATCGTCGACATGGCCGGCGACGGCGCGCTCATCGCGGCGCTCGCGGCGCGGCTCGGCGAGCGTCTGCGGTTCCATCTCCAGGTCGGGCTGACGCATTGGGAGGCGGCCGCGACGCCGGCGGGCCTTGGGACCGGCCTCGACAAAAGCCGAAGCGCCTTCTTCTTCGCGCCGGGCCATGCCGAGACGCGGCTGAAGGAGTTGGGCCCTGCGGTGTTTCAGGAGCGCTCGGCGGCGTTTCTGGCCAAAAGCGCGGCGGAGAGCGGGCGCTGGATGGCGGTGCGGACGCTCGAAGGGCTCGAAGCGCTCGAAGCGCTTTATCCGGACATCGCCGATGGCCGCATCCCAGCGCAGGACGGCGTCGTCGTCGCGCCCACGGTGTAAGGTCTCGCGAGATCGTTCATCCGCCGCCAGATCTGCGGCTCTTGCCGGTCACTGGCGCTCAGTGGCCCAACATCCGCGGCCAGAGCGGTGGAAGAGCGGCGCCGATATCGCCGAGCGGCTGGCGCTGGACGCGCCACAATCGCCCTTGGCTGCATGCAGGCGGGATCGGACGGCTCTTATGGCGCGCGCCGACACAGCCGTTGCGGCGGTGTCGATACGAACGGCCCGGAGCGCGGAGCCGCCATTCCATCAAAACGTCTGGGCGTCTCCGCGCGTCGGCCGTCGCATCACGGGCGACCTGCGAAGCGGCGCACGCGGCGCCGGAAGGGCGTTCGTCCATGCCGCGATCGACGACGCCGGCAGGCTCGCCGTCGCAAAGCCGCCGCCCGAAGAGAAGCGCGGATCAGCGAAACGCTGTGCGGTTCACATATTTCGCTGGTTTCAAAATCGCGGCGTCCAGGCGGAGCGCGCGCGCACGCTCCAAGATCGCGACGCCGTATGATGGCGACGCCGTATGACCGCGACACCGTCGCCCCGACGCTCCCGACGGCCCTGAAAGACAGTCCGTAATGCGCGGCGCTCAACGATCGGGGCTGCTGGCCCCAGGATGCGGGTCCGCCTTCCGTCAGCGCGGATCTCACGCCGATCAAAACGGTGCTCGCCAAGCGCGCCCTTAGGCTTCGCGCCGCCGCCAAGCGCGCTATTGATCCGATAGGGCGACGGATCGACGCTTTGCTCACTGGGGCTCGCCGTGATGGGGCGGCCGCTTCCGCCGCCGTTTTGAGAATGCGTCCGCCGAAACGCATCTCGCTCTTGAAGAGATGGCGCGGAGCCTGGCGTGGTCAGCCGCGCCGCGCGGCGTTGATCGCGGCGAGGTCGATTTTGCTCACGCTCTGCATCGCCTCGACGGCGCGTCCGCGCCGCCGGCCGCCATGGCTTCGGAGAGCGTCCGCGGCGTGATCCGCCAAAAGACGCCCCATGGGTCCTTGCACCAGTTGCAGCGGCCTGCGCTCCCAGCAGCGCCGATGATCGTATTCCAGAAGAAATCCGTCTCAACCTGATCCCCCATCATCAGCTGAAACGACATCGCCTCGCTATGGGCGACGCCAGGTCCCGCGTTCACTGCGACGCAGGGCGCGCCGAGACGCGTGGAAGCCGCGAGCAGCGCGGCGGCCTCCGGCTCGGCGTCGAACATCAGACCCAGGCGTGCTTTCGGGAGGCTCATGCGCATGCTCGCCGCCATCTCTCTGCGCCGAGCAAAAGCGCATCGCTCCCGGCGCGAGCGACGAGGCGGCTTGGTCGAGGCGGCTTGGTCGAGGCGGTTTGATCAATGGGGCGCTTGGTCAATGGGCCGCGATGATGAACAAAACCACCGCGAGGGAGGCGATGGCGCAGCGGATGAGATGGCGCTGCGACCAGCGCTTAAAGAGGCGCGCCACATCCGCTTCGCTCGGGGCCGCGTCGGCGGCGGCGTCGCGCAGGGCGTGGCCGACGCCGCCCATTGCGACAATCGTAAACGGGATCGCCGCGAACAGCGTCGCCGCCGCGATCGCCCAAAGCGGATCGCCGGTGTCCAGCGCCGCCGCGACGCCCAGCGCCGACGCGCCCAAGGAGAGCAGCGCCAGCGCCGGCCCGCCGCGCGACCAGGCGGAGACATAGGCCTGGGCGCCGGCGCGGGCGGGCAGCCGGCGCCAACTCGGCGCCTCCGCGCCGGCGACCCACCAAAGCGCGCCCGCGACCAGCGTCGCTAAGAACCACGCGTTCATGCCGTAGAACATACCCGATGGTCTCCTCTCTGGCGGCGCGGTCAGCCCGCGACGGTCCGGGTGAGCGCCGCGGCGGAGGCGGTCAGCAGCACCGCGATCGCCACGGAAGCCATGCGGAGCCGCCAAGCTTGCTCGAGCGCGTCGGCGAAGCCGGCCAGACGCGGCGCTTCGGGTCCTGCGCCCCGGGCGGCGTCGGTCGCCTCCATCAGCCGCGGCTCGAGCGCCAGACCCGCCGCCAGCGGCGGACCGAGGGCGAGGAGCAGCGCCAGGCTGAGGAGATCTCCGAAGACTGCGCTTGCGAGGAGCCAGGCGCCCGCGCCGCCCAGCAAGGGCCAACGCAGCGGCAGGATCCCGCGCGGACAAGGATGGCCAGGCCCAAGACGCCATCGCACAAGATCAAGCGCGAAGGCCGCAGGCGCCAAGCCCTCGGTCCGGCCTTCCGCGGTGCCGCGGCGCGCCTCGCCGATCAACTTCAGCGGCGCGCCGCACAGGGTGAGGGCCGCCCGCGCCCATATCAGCGCCGCGGCGACCCAAAACCACGCCTCGCCGAACACGCCGCTCCAACTCATCGCCCACCATCCATCGCTGCTCGCGCTCCTCATCACGCACGCTCTGCGCTCGGCGCGCGACGTAGCGCGTTTCGGCGCGGCTGGTATGGCGGCGAAGGGCGAAGAGGGCGCGGGGAGGGGGAGGGAAGGGCGAAGAGGGAAGGGCGCGCTCCAGGCTCAGCCGTGGCGGCTGCGCGCCGCCCGCGCCGGTTTGAGACCGGCCGCGCCGACGAAGTCCGGCGGAGGCTCGCCTTCGATGCGCATGACGACGCGATGGAACGGAGCGCGCGCTATCGCCCTGTGCGCCGCAGCGGCTCGCGCCGCGCGTTACGAGGCCTCTTGCAGCGCCGCCGCGTGATGCGCGCCAAGGATCCAACCTTCTTCGTCGATACTCGCGGCGCGCTCGGCCGCGGTCAGATCCTCCGCCGCACTAAAGAGCGGCGAAAGCGCGCCTTTCGCATCAAGGGCGCCGAGCGCGAGCGCCAGGGTGCGGACTTGAGCCGCGTCTTTGGGCTCGCCGGCGGCCGGCGTCACCGGGATGAGCGACGGATAGATCTCCGCCATCGCGATCGGCGCCGCGGGCGGCGCGAAGCCCGTCTCGAACGGCCAGACGCGGCAGGACGTAGCGAGCCGCGGATCGCGGCGCAGCCGCTCCACCACAGGGAGGCCCGTCAACGCCTGGCCGCCCACCGAGCCCGCGCCCGCCAATTGCCACACCGATTTCGGCCGCGGGCCGCCTGCGGCCCGCAGACGCCGCTCGACGAGGCGAAACTCGGCGGGAAGCGCCGCGCCATAGCCGCTTGGTTTGCGCCGGCCGAGCCCGTCGATCTCCGCCTTCGCGCCGTTGCCCCAAAACGGTCCAGGCGCCGCCCAGCCGGCGTTGAGCGCGCCGGCGGCGGCGTAGCGGTTCGTGGCGTTGCGCGGCCCGTCCCGCACCTCCCGCGCGAGCTTGGCCCAAAGACGCGCCCAGAGCGGCTCGTCCTCGGCTGGCGCCGCGTCCTCGCCCAGCAAGCGCGCAGCGGCGCCGGCGGGATAGCCGAAGGGAAAGTCGAAGCCCAACAGCGCGCGCTCGCCCCGGCCAAGCGCGCTCTGCAGCGTCTCGCGCAGCGCCGTCTCCGCCTCAGCGCGCGTCGCGGGGTTCAGCAGCGCGACCAGGCGCGGCGCCGCGCCGCGCGCGCGCCGCGCCGCTGCGATCCAAATGCTGTCCGCGCCGCGCTTCGGCGCGCCCGCCGCGGACCAATCCGCGATCACATAGACGTCGAACAGCGCGCCCGCGTCGCTCATCTCCGCGCCCTCGAACGCCGCTCGCTCACTCCGCCTCGCCGTCCTCATTCGTCTCTTTAGCGAGCCGGAAATCATAGACGACGCGGAAGCCGAAAGAGCCCAGCGCGCCCTCGCTGTCGAAGCGATAGCGGTTCGCCGCGCGCAGACCGATCTCAAAACTCTGATACGAGCCTCCGCGGAGCACGCGTTCCTGACAGGCGGACAAGATCACCGGCTCATCGGCGCGCAGCGGCGCTCCGTCATAGGTGGCGCGATAGCAATCTTGCACCCATTCCCAGACATTGCCGTTCATTTCAAAGAGGCCGAAATCATTGGGCGGGAACGCTCCGACTGGGGCGGTGCGCGCGCGATACGGCCCATCCGCAGTTCGGCCCGTCCGCGGGCGCGGGTTGAAATTGGCGAGATTCGCATCGATCGCCGGGCCGGAAGGGTAAGGATCGCTTGAGCCTGCGCGCGCGGCGTACTCCCATTCCGCCTCTGTCGGCAGGCGATACGGGCGCCCGGCCACTTTCGCGTTCAGCCAGGCCAAAAACCCGTCATCCGGCGGCAGAGGGCGCGGCGGTTCGCCCTCCTCCGCCGGCTCGGAAAAGCGGGGCGCGCCGACGATGTCGCGCCAACTGACGCCGATCGCCGGGCGCCGCCCGCGCCCGCGCCCCCAGCCGAAATCCTCCTCGATGCGCCGGCAGAAACCGTCGGCGACGCACGCCTCCCATTGATTGAAGGTCGTCTCGGTGATGGCCATCGCGAAGTCCCGCACCTCGACGACGCGCCGCGGCCCTTCATCCGCTTCGCGCCCGCGCTCCGTGCGATGCGATCCCATTTGGAACGATCCGCCGGGGATGATCGCCATTTCGGGACAAAAGAACTGGCAGTGGGTGAAATGCTCGCCGGGGCGCAGCGCATCGAGGCTCTGCGCATGCGCGCGCGGCTCAAGCCCGATCGCCGCCGCCAAAGCCGCCAACGGCGCCGCGTATCGCCATCGCCTCATCATTCGTCTTCCCCTGCTCGCCCGCATCGGGCGCCCTCATCGCTTCGCACAGCGCCGCCTCCCCCCGAGGCCATGCTGTTTTCGCGCCAAAAGCGCAGCCGCGCCGAAATCTCCCGCGCCGCGATCCCTCGGACGAGCGGTCGTCCGGCCCTTCGATCGGCTCTCTTTACGATGCTCATTCAGCCGCGAAAGGCGAATAAAAGGTGGATCCCTCGGGCGGAGCGCGAAAAGCGCCGGCTGCGCTTTCTCAGCGTTACCCAAGAGCGCGGCGCGAGCTGGCGGCGCTATCCAGAGGCGTCGGCCTTCGGCGGGGCGAGCGGTCTCGCCGCGCCGATGGTTTCGCCCTGCGCCGCCGTGAACACCGCGCGGATGAAGACGCCGCTGGTGAGGCCGATCACGAAGACCGCCTCCTCCAACCCGTCGGGCCGGCCGAGCGCCACGGCGAAGCCCGGCTCGGTCTGAATCACCGCGCTGAGATCGCGGCGCACATCGCCGCGGCACGCGTCGCCGCGCCAGGGCATCGCGTCGGCTAAATCCGGAGACAGCGCCCGCCAGCGGCCTTCCGCCCAGCCCAGTTGAAACGGATGCGGCGAGACCAGCCGCGCCGCGCCTTCGGCTTTCAGCGCGGCGACGCTCGCCTCGGAGAGCCGCCAGACCTCGATGTCGCAATAGCCGGTGGGCAAGGTCTGGCTGGCCGCGCGTTCGATGCGCGCGCGTAAGGGCGGCTCGGCCAAATAGCGCAAATCGCGCTCGGCCAGCGCGCTCATGAACAGGAGGATCGCGCCGAGGATCGCCGCCGCGCCGCCGATCACGAGCCAATGGCGCCAGATCGATCGTCGCGGCGCTTCAGGACCAGCGCGGTCCGGCGTCGCCTCGCTCACCGTCTCTCCCTCAGCCTGTCAGAAGCGCGCCGCTCATTCGTTCATCAGCTCTTCTTTGGCCGCCGCGTGACATTCCGCGAGCTTTGAGCGCAGCTCCGCCTCATCCAGCGCGATCTTCCGCTCATCAAGATCGGCGGTGACTTTGCGGATCACATCCTCATGCCCGGCTTCCTCAAGATCCGCGGCGACGACCGTTCCGGCGTAAGCCTCCGCTTCCTCGCCTGTCAGCCCGAAGCGTTCGGCCAGCCAAAGCCCGAGCTTTTTGTTGCCGCGCGCACTGGCCTTGAACTGCATTTCGGCGTCATGGGCGTATTTGTTCTCGAACGCTTTTTCACGGTCGTCGAAAGTGCTCATCGCGATCTCCATACTCCAAGCGCGGGTGAGCCTCGCGCCGCCCACGCCGCGCGCCGCATGCGGCGCTGGCGCGTGATTCGGGCGGCGAGGCGCCGCGATGTCCTTAGCAGAGCGGCTTCTTTAGCTGAACAGCGCCTTTTGAGGCGAAGCGCGTCATTTGAGGAGAACCGGCTCGGCTCGGGCGGAACCGGTTCCGGTCGAGCCGAGCGGCCGCTTGCGCGCATGAGGGCGCCGCGATGCGGAGCCGGGCGCGCCTTGCGGCGGAGCCGCGCTAGGCGTAAGAGCTAGGGCTTTGAACGACGGCGCGCCCAGCGCCAGGGGATGAGGATGGTCGCAATGCATCGCCGCGATGCCGGAGCGCGCCAGGCGCGATCCACGCCGCTTGCGGAGGCGGGCGCCGCGCGCGCCTGCTCGACGAGGCCGAGATGAGCCGGCGCCGTCTTGTGTATGAAGGCAAGGCCAAGATCCTGTATGAAGGGCCTGAGCCGGGCACTCTGATCCAGCATTTCAAGGACGACGCCACCGCTTTCAATGCGGAGAAGCACGCGGTGGTCGAGGGCAAAGGCGTTCTCAACAATCGCATCTCTGAACATATTATGAGCGGGCTGAACGATGTGGGCGTTCCGACGCATTTCATCCGCCGGCTCAACATGCGCGAGCAGCTGATCCATAGCTGCGAGATGATCCCGGTGGAGCTTGTGGTGCGCAACGTCGCCGCCGGCTCAATCGCTAAGCGTTTGGGCTTGAAAGACGGCGAGAAGCTGCCGCGGCCAATTGTCGAATACTACTATAAGAGCGACGAGTTGAACGATCCGATGGTGTGCGAAGAGCATATCCTCGCCTTCAACTGGGCCGGTCAGCAGGATCTCGACGATATGGTGTCGCTCGCTCTGCGCGTGAACGACTTCCTGGCTGGTTTGTTCCTTGGCGTCGGCATCAGGCTGGTCGATTTCAAGATCGAGACGGGCCGGGTTTGGGACGGTGATTTCCAGCGCGTGATCTTGGCTGATGAGATCAGTCCAGACAGTTGCCGGCTCTGGGATTTGCGCAGCGACCAGAAGCTTGACAAAGACGTCTTCCGCCAAGATCTCGGCGATCTCATCGCCGCCTACACCGAGGTCGCCAAACGGCTCGGCATCATGCCGGAGACGGGATCGCCCGCGCCTGGTCCGAAACTCGTGCATTAGAGCGGCGTCCGGCCCAGCGCGCGGCGAGCGGGGGGCGCAGCGGATCGGGCGGCCAGGGCGCCGCGATGGTGAGGGAGGGCGGCGCGATGCGGGCGCGGGTGCATGTGACGCTCAGAGATGGTGTTTTGGATCCGCAGGGCGAGGCGATCCGTCTCGCGCTCGGCGGGCTCGGTTTCGGCGGCGTCGGGAGCGTGCGCCAAGGCAAAGTTTTCGACATCGATCTTGAGGAGACCGATCCGGTCGCGGCGCGGGCGGCGGTGGAGGCGATGTGCGATAAGCTGCTCGCCAATCCTGTGATCGAGCGCTACGAGATCACGCTTTTAGCCTAGGGGCTCGGAGGCGGGGCGTGGCCGTGGGTCGTGGCGGGCGCCGCCGCGGCGCGCTCCACGAAAGCGCCGAGGCGCTTTCTTACGAACTGAGGCGGGACCAAAGAGCAGAGGCTAGGACATGCGCGCTGCGGTGATCGTCTTTCCAGGGTCGAATTGCGACCGCGACCTCGCAGGCGCTTTCGCGCGTGTCGGCGGGCGGCCGGCTGAGATGGTGTGGCATAAGGAGCCGGCGCTGCCCGCGGGCCTTGATGTGGTGGGCGTGCCAGGCGGCTTTTCCTATGGCGATTATCTGCGCTGCGGCGCGATCGCCGCGCGCTCTCCGATCATGCGCGCCGTGGCCGAGTTCGCGCGGCGCGGCGGGCTTGTGCTCGGGGTTTGCAATGGCTGGCAAGTGCTGATCGAGGCCGAATTGCTGCCCGGCGCGCTTTTGCGCAATCACGGCGTGACCTTCCTCTGCCAGGATGTGACCCTCCGCGCCGAGACGCGGGAGAGCCCGTTCACCGCCTCGCTGCCGCAAAACGCGCTCTTGCGCATGCCCATCGCGCATCATGACGGCGCTTTTTTCGCCGAGGCGGAGATATTGAGGCGCATCGAGAGCGACGGGCGCGTCGCCTTTCGCTACGCGGATGCGGCGGGCCATGTGGATGCGGGCTCGGCGCCGAACGGGTCGACCCGGGCGATCGCGGGCGTGTTGTCGGAGAACCGGCGCGTGCTGGGGATGATGCCGCATCCAGAACGCGCGGTGGATCCGGCGCTTGGTCAGGCTGACGGCGCTCTCTTGTTCGAGAGCGTCGCCGCGGCGACGCTGGCGAATGCGCCGGGGTGACGAGCGGAGAAGGGGAGCGGGCTTATGATGAGAACTCTCGCGCTCTGCGGCGTGCTCGCGGCCTTGATCGCGGGCTGCGCGTCGGCGCCGTCGACGAAACGCGCGGATCCGCCCGACTGGTTTTTGCGGCAAGATGAGCAAGCGGCGCTCGAGGCTTCGCGCGCGGAAGCGGAGGCGGCGGCGGAGTCGGGGCCGTCCTTGCGCTTTTCCGCGCCCACGGATCAGCCCTTGCCGCTCTTTGCGGACCGTCTCGGCGACGTGGTGGAGCGCTGCTGGGTCGGGGGCGAGCCCGGCTGGCGAGTTGAACGCGGGCGAGCGTCCGTCGCCATGGTGCAAACGCAGCGGGTGGGCCGAACCGCAGGCGCACAGCCGCGCACCATGCTCTCTCTGACCACCAAGCCTGGGCGGAGCGTTGGGCTTGAAGTGCTCGCCACAGGGCCGCTCGCTCGCCCGCCTTACCGTCCGCGCATCGCTCGGGCGATTGATCGCGCCAAAGGCGCTGGCCCGATCCAATGCGGCGACCTCGCGCCTTCATAACCGCGCCTGTAACCGATCCGATTCCGCGGCGTCACTTAAAGCGCTGTGAGCCCTTTCAGTGGCATTAAGCGCTTGCGGCGCGCCTCGCTTGGCGCGCGCGCATGCGCAATCGGCTCGATCAAAAGCGAGGCGCGGGCGCCTCGCCCGTTCGCACGCGTTAAGCGGCGGAGGTCTCGAAGGCCGCTGCGTCTTCGCTATCGCTCGGTGCGGCGTCGGCGTCGGATTTCGGGGACGCGCTGCGCCGCCTCGAGCTGCGCCGCCGCCGCGCGCCTCCCGCTTCTTTAGCGTCGCCGCCGGCCTCGGACTTGCTCTCACCGTCTAAGGTCTCGCCGCCCGCATTCGATTCGCCCGCGTCATGCGCTTGGGGCTCAGACGCGGAGTTCTCATCGCTCGGCGGCGCATCATGATGCGCCGTCTCCTCCAGAGCTGCGGCGCCGGTCGCCTCGGCCGCGATCGCCTCGTCGTCATCGCCATCTCTGGCGCGGCGGCGCGAGGGCAAGGGCACTTCGCGCAAGATGAACGCGGGCACGTGATCGCCCATGCCGATCACCGGCGCATCGCGCTCCTCGCGGCGGCGCCCGCCGCGCCTCCGGCGTCCGTCTTCCCGGCGCGTATCGTCCAGACGGGGCTCGTCGCGCCGCGCATCCTCGCGCCGGGCGTCTTCTCGCCGGGCATCCTCGCGCCGGGCGTCGTCTCGGCGCGCGCCCTCTCGGCGGCC
>JBCBCG010000057.1:0-20993 GCA_038530925.1 Pseudomonadota bacterium | reverse complement strand
GATCCTCGACGGCGTCGCCGCGCTGATCGATGAGCATGGCGCGACCGGCTACACCTACACCGCCGCGGGCGGAAAGGATGTTTCTGTCATGACCACTTCACATCTCGTCTCGCTTTCGGTTGGCCGCGCCGATCGGCGCTCGGGTCTCGCAGCGCGTCAGCAGCGAGGCGAAACAGCCGCGTCGCTTGACCGGCGCTCGCTCTCGATCGAGCGTTGCGTTACCGTCCTAGCGTCATATTTCGCCGCGAACAGGTCTCGTCATGTACGCCGCCACCAAGATCGTGATCATCACGGAAAGCTCGATCCTCGACGGCGTCGCCGCGCTGATCGATGAGCATGGCGCGACCGGCTACACCTACACCGCCGCGGGCGGAAAGGGCAGCCGCGGGCAGCGCCAGATCAATCGCGCGCCGCAAGTCGCCGGGATCCTTGAGAATGTGAAGATTGAAGTCATTGTACCGGACCACGACGTCGCTGAGCGGTTGATTGAGGCGGTTGTCGCAAAGTATTTCAAAAATTATTCTGGCATCACTTACGTCGAGCCCGTTGAAATCATGCGGCCAGGTAAGTTCAAGGTCTAATTATTTAGAAGACCACTTCGGCGAGCGCGATGAAGAACGGGATGCCGACGCCGATGGCGATCGGCGTGCCGACGCTGGTCGAGGCCCCGATATAGCTTGAGGGGTTGGCGGTGGGAATGCCGGCGCGGAGCGTCGGCGGGCCCGAGATGTCGGAAGACGACGCCGCCAGCACGGCCAGTAGCACCACGCCGCCCGGGCTGAAGCCCGTCGCGTGATGAATGAGATAGCCGAGGCCGAAGGCGATCAGCCCGTGAACGAGCGGCATGATCGCTGCGTAGACCGCATACCATTGCGCGACGCGCCGCAGCTCGCTGAGACGTTGCCACGCCTCCATGCCCATGATCAGCATCAGCACTGAGAGAAGGCCGCGGAACAGTGGATCGTAGAAGCTCTCGAACACGCGGTCGGGCTTGGTGAAGAGACCAAGCAGCAGCCCGAGGATCAGCGCCGACAAGGCGGCGCCTTGCAGGCTGTCTTTGACGATCGCCCAAATGCTCGTCCGCTCGCCATCGGCCGCGCCGCCGGATGTCTCCATATGCATGCGCGCCAGCACGATCGCGAGCACGAGGGCGGGGATATCCATGAAAGGATAGAGCGCCGGCGCCCACGCTTCATAAGCAACGCCGTCTTGCTCGAGCAGCACCATCGCCGCGCCGAGCGTCGAGGCGCTGACGGCCCCGAACAGGCCGGCCGTGGCGATCGCATCATCTCGGTTCACGCCCGGCATGCGGGCGAGCGTGACAAGGCCGAGGAGCACGATGCCCGCGCCAAGCCCCATCGCCGCCAGAGCGGGCAAGATCATATCGAGGAGCTCCGCCTCGCGGATCTCCATGCCGCCGTTCAAGCCGATGCGCATCAGCAGCATGAACACGGCGAATTTGTAGATCGCATCCGGGATCACGAGTTTTGATCCGGACGCCGCCAACAGGATGCCGCCGATCAGAAAGGCGAGCGTCGGCGACTGAAACTGCCCCAGGACGCGCAGACCGAATTCAACCAGGATTTCCATAAGGCGCCGCCATGCTGTTTGGCGTCGCTATAGCGCTTCGGACGTGGCCGCGTCATACAAATTGTGTCCGATTGCGCAACGCCGCCGCGGGAACGCGCTGACTGTGCGCGTCCCGGCGCCGGCGGGCCTCAGTCGCGCAACAGCTCGTTCACGCCGGTCTTCGCCCGCGTCTGCGCGTCGACGCGTTTCACGATGACGGCGCAGGAAAGCGCCGGCCCGCCGCCCTCGCTCGGCAACACGCCGGGCACCACCACCGAATAGGCCGGCACCTCGCCGCGCATCACCGCGCCGGTGGCGCGGTCGACGATCTTGGTGGAGGCGCCGATGAAGACGCCCATGGAGAGGACCGCGCCTTCGCGCACGATCACGCCTTCGGCGACTTCGGAGCGCGCGCCGATGAAGACGTTGTCTTCGATGATCACGGGGCTCGCCTGAAGCGGCTCCAGCACGCCGCCGAGGCCGACGCCGCCGGAGATATGACAGTTCTCGCCCACTTGCGCGCAGGAGCCGACGGTCGACCACGTATCGATCATCGTGCCCGAGCCCACATACGCGCCAAGATTGACGAAGCTTGGCATCAGCACGACCGAGGGGGCGATATAGGCCGAGCGGCGCACCACCGCGGTCGGCACCGCGCGAAAGCCCGCCTCCTCAAAGGAGGCCGCGTTCCAGCCCGCGAATTTCGATTGCGCCTTATCCCACCAAGGCGCGCCGCCCGGTCCGCCGGCGATGGTCGACATCGGGCTGAGGCGGAAGGAGAGGAGAACGGCTTTCTTCAACCATTCGTTCACCGTCCAGCTGATCTTGCCGCTGGCATCTTTTTCGCCAGGCTCGGCGACCCGCGCCACGCCGCGATCGAGCGCGTCCAGCGCCGCCTCCACCGCCGCGCGCGCCTCGCCGGTCTCGCTCGGCGTGATCTCGCTCCGTCGCTCCCACGCCGCTTCCACGGCGCGGCGCACCGGCTCGGCTTGAAACCCGTCAGCGGTCATGATGCCTCCTTAATCAAGTTGCGAGACGATAGGTCTGCGCGATGCGCCCGGCAATGGGCGTGCGCTGTGCGAAGGGATCTCTCTTTAAGCGTCTGCGCCCGTGGAACAAGGAGGCCAGCATGGCCGGATCTGGCGATAACGCCGAGCCGAACTCGAAACCGAAACGCGCCGCGGGCGCGGAGCCGGACGCGCCGGCGCGGCGCAGCGGACGCGGCGCGATCCGCCGCGGCGATCGGATCTCCACCTTGAAGCCGGTCGAGGCCGATCTGGCGAGCTATGAGCGCCTGCCCGCGACGGCGCAGACCGAGGCGCCGGCCTATCGCCTCGCCTTTGTCGATCCCGACTTCATGCGGCGCGAGGAGCTGCGCGGCGTTCGCCTGCAGCTTGAACTTCTGAAGCCCGAACTGGTGATGCAGGCGCGCGGCATCGCCTCGACGGTGATTTTCTTCGGCGGCGCCCGCATCCCCGAGCCCGGCGCGGCGCCGAAGGCGAAGACCGAGACCGCCCGGCGCAATCTGGAAGCCGCCTCGCGTTATTACGACGAAGCGCGCGCCTTGGCCCGCCTCGCCTCGACTGAGAGCCTGAAGCATTACGGCCGCGAATTCGTCGTCACCACCGGCGGCGGGCCGGGCATCATGGAGGCCGGCAATCGCGGCGCGGCGGATGTCGGCGCCAGCTCGATCGGGCTCAGCATCGTGCTGCCGCATGAAGAGGCGCCCAACAGCTTCGTGACGCCGGATCTCTGCTTCAATTTCCATTACTTCGCGATCCGGAAGATGCATTTTCTGATGCGCGCCAAAGCGATCGCCATTTTTCCCGGCGGGTTCGGCACGCTGGACGAGCTGTTCGAAGCCCTGACGCTGATCCAGACCGAGCGCATGGAGGCTGTGCCGATCGTGCTGTTCGGCAAGGAGTTTTGGCGCAAGATCATCAACTTCGACGCGCTGGTCGAAGCGGGCACGATCTCGCCTGAAGATCTCGACATCTTCACTTATGTCGAGACGGCGGAAGAGGCGTGGCGCGCGATTTCCGAGTTTCATGGGATCGCCGACTGAGCGGCTGTGGGAGAGGGCGGAGCGCGGTGACGATCACCGCGATCCGCTTGCTTGAACCTTGCGCCCGAAGGAGAGGGCGGCGGCGACGCGGCGGGCGCGCGCGCTGAACCAACGCGCGGCGCGGCGCCAGCACCAGGCCACGAGGCCCGCCTCTTCTTCGATGGCTTCAAGGCCGATCGAGACCACCGTGCGCTCGCCGGTCTCGACCACGCCATCGACATCCGCGCCCTCTTGGCTGAGCGCCGCGCCGCTCGACACCGCCAAGGCGATCATCGCGCGGTTCTCGGCCTCAGTGGCGACATGCAGCGTGCTGACGCCGCGGTTCCGCGCGAACCGCGCCGCCCGGCGCATGAGCTGATGCCCGCGACGCCGTGGCCGCGATCATGCTGCTCCACGGCGAAGGCGGCCTCAGCCTCGCGGCCGGCCGGCGCGTCGTAAAACGCGATCTCGACCGCGCCGCGCAGCACGCCGTCCTTGAACCAGCCGATGACGCGCACGTCGCCGGAAGCCAACGCGTGCGCGGCGTGCTCGGCGAGCAGATCATCCGACACGGCGCCGTGAAAGCGCCGCCGCCGCGCGGCGGGATCGAGCCGCAATAAATGCGCGGCGTATTCGGCCGCCTCCCAACTCCACAAACTCCTATAGACGCCGTGCGGGTGGTGACTCTTGCGCATATTGGGCACTCCAAAGTCATCCTCTACGCGCCATTCCCGGTTCGTTTCCTGGCGGGGAGGTAGGGGCGCGCGCTGTAGATGCGCAATGCTCGAGAGTGTCGCGCATGACGGCGATGCTTGGGCCGCAACTCGGAATATGGCGCTGCGAAGGCGAATAGGGCGGCGGCGATCAGTGGATTATCGTCGCCCGGCGCTGGCTGAACTTCACGCTATCCTGCAGTGTTCGATTGGTTTTTCTCTGAATTCAATGAAATGTCATGTGTATATCTGCGCACATTTCGGACCATTTGGAGTGGCGAAATGTGACAGAGCTATTGCCTGCGTTGTCACGTAACTGTCATCTTCTGGAGTCGGGCGACGCCGTTTGTGGCCAGCTGATGGCCTTGCGGCGGCGCAGTGTGGCGCAGCGACGCCGTCCATCGGCCTTGGAGAGACAAATGAGCATCAGACAAGCGACGATCTCGACCCTTGCGGCGGCGCTCTTGGCGATATCGGCGAACGCCGCGGCGGCGGATCAGCCTGGCGCGGCGGTGAGGATCCAAAATGAAGCGACGGTGATCGCTTGCGGCGAGCGGGCTCAGCTCGCGCAACTGCTCGAGAGCCGTTACGGCGAGCGCTTCAGCGGCGCCACTTATGAGGCCGAGCAAGGCAAGTTGGAGCTCTTCGTCGCCCATACCGGCAGTTGGACGATGCTGCTCACCTTCCCGACGGGGCGGAGCTGCCCGGTTGCGACCGGCGCCGATGCGGAGCGCGACTTCAATCGCAAGGACCTCGTCGGCACGCCGACCTAGCGCCGCCGTCGCCGCCGAAGAGCGCCGTCAGCGGCGCGATGAGGCGTCGCGCCCGTTGGTTTGGTTCAGCGCGGCCAGCTCCAGCTTCACCGCGCGCAGCTCACGCATGATCTCCTCATAGCGCCGGTCGTCCCGCGCGCGGTCATGGCGCCGGATCTTGTCGGCCTCGAGCGCTTCGGCCGCGGCGCGCGCCTCTTGCGCGGCGCAGGCCTCCTTGCGCTCCTCTTGCTCCACATGGTCGCGATCATCCTGCATCGCATCGACGATGATACCGATGAAAAGGTTCAGCACCGCGAAGCTGGTGACCACGATGAACGGGATGAAGAACCAGAGCGCGCCTGGAAACACCGCCAGGGTCGGCACCACGATGCCGCCGGCCCAATCCTCCAGCGTCATCAGCTGGAAGAGCGTGAAGAAGGAGGCGCCGAGCGTGCCGAACAGCTCGCGCACCGCGTCGAGATCCTCTTGCGTCGCGCCGTCGGGCAGCGCGGCGATTTCAGCTTGGCCGAAGACGGTGGTGGTGATCACCGCCGAGACGTAGAAGATCAGCGCCAGCACCAGCACCACGCCGCTCATGCCCGGCAGCGCCGCGAAGAAGCCGTTGATGACGCGGCGCATCTTCGGCACCATCGAAAAGAGCCTGAACAACCGGAAGATGCGGAACACGCGCAGCGCCGCGAAGCCGCTGAAGCTCGGCAAATAGCTCACTAGCACCACAATGAGATCGAACCAGCCCCAGGCGGATCGAAAGAACGCGCCGCGATAAGTGTGGATCCGCATCGCGATCTCCGCCGTGAAGATCAGCAAGATGAGAAAGTCGATCGTGTAGGCGAGGCCGCCGAAGCGCGCCATGAAGCTTTGCGAGGTCTCGAGGCCGAGCAGCAGCGCGTTGAAGATGATCAAGCCGATGATCACCTGCTCGAACCGCGCTGATTGCGTGATCGCGACGATGCGGTCCGAGGTTTGCGCCGCGCCATCGCGCAGGCGCCGCTCATTGGTCTCGCTCAGCCAGCGCTCGGCCCGCTCCGCCCCCAAAAGCGGCGCCAGCATCGATTTCAGCCACCGAAACGTCACGCTTCGCCCTCTCCTCACAGGCTTCGGCGCCTCCGCGCCTCTCCTCGGCGTCATTAGTCTGACACAGTGCGGCAAGCAGCGAAATCTAATGAGCTTTTTTAACGATGTTTTCGCAGCAGGACGCGCGCCGACGTCGCCGCGGCGCCGTTGTCGAGGCCGGGCTCCGCGCTTATTCTACTCAAAACGGCATGAGGTGCGCGATTGATGGATGATGGGGCGGACGGGCCGACACCCTTCGCGCAGGCGCCGGCGAGGGCGCCCGGGCTTGACGCGGCCGAACGCCGCCATCCCGGCGGGGATGAGGCGACCCGCCTGCGCATTCGGGCTGAAGCGCGGCGTCTCTTTGAGCGCTACGGCTACGCCAAGACCACGATCGGAGAAATCGCCGAGGTGTGCGCCATGTCGCCTGGCAATCTCTATCGCTATTACCTCAACAAGCAGGCGATCGGCCATGCTGTGGTCGAGGAGTTCGTGCAGGAGCACGGCGAGGCGGTGCAGGCGGCGCTGGAGGCGCCGGCGGACAGCGTCGAGGCGCGGCTCCGCGCGACGATGACGGCGCAAGTCATGTATTCGGTTCGCCTTTTGCGCGAAGCGCCGAAGCTGATCGAGCTGGCCGAGATGATCTTCAGCTCCGCCGAAGGGCGCGAGATGATCGAGCGTCTCGAGGGCGAGCATCAGCTGATGATGGAGGCCTTGATGCGCGCCGGCGCCGAGGCGGGCGAGTTCGCCTCAGGCTGCGAAGCCGCCGCCGGCCGCGCGACGACGCTCTGCCTCCAGTTTTTCAACATGCCGTTCGGGCTCGTCCGTCACGGGCTCGACCGCGTCGAGATCGACCTCGCGCTGGCGCTCGATTTGATCTGCGCCGGGCTGCGGCAAGGCCTCGCGCCGCCCGGCGCGGGATGCGAGTGACCTCCGTCATGCGACAAGGTCGATCAGCGTGATTTCAGGCGGCGCGCCGAAGCGCGCCGGCGCCAAAGAGCAGCCGAGCGCGCCCGAGGCGACCATCACCCACGCGCCGCCCTTCGCCAGCATTGGTTTCGAAACGTAGTGATGACTCGCCGCCCTCTCCTTGTCAGGTCTCTCGGCCAGGTCTCTCGGCCAGGTCTTACGGGCGGGTCTTTTGGGAGTGTGGATGTCGCCCGCTCTTGCGCTCGCGCCGCTTGAGGCGTTTGGTCCGCTTGGCGTGCGCTTCGGTTCCCGATATGCGCGCCTGGACGTTTTCAAGAGAGGAGTTTGTGGCGATGGCGAGACCAAAGATCGCACTGATCGGGGCCGGCCAAATCGGCGGCACGTTGGCGCATCTGGCGGGCCTCAAAGAGCTCGGCGACGTGGTTCTCTTCGACATCGCCGAGGGCATTCCGCAGGGCAAGGCGCTGGACATCGCCGAAAGCGCGCCGGTGGACGGGTTCGACGCGGCGATGGCGGGCGCGAATGATTACAGCGCCATCGCCGGTGCGGATGTCTGCATCGTCACGGCCGGCGTGCCGCGCAAGCCGGGCATGAGCCGGGACGATCTGCTCGGCATCAACCTCAAGGTCATGAAGGCGGTGGGCGAAGGCATCCGCGACAACGCGCCGAACGCCTTCGTCATCTGCATCACCAACCCGCTCGACGCCATGGTGTGGGCGCTGCGCGAGTTCTCGGGCTTGCCGCGCGAGAAGGTCTGCGGCATGGCCGGCGTGCTCGACAGCGCGCGCTTCCGGCATTTCCTCGCCGATGAGTTCAAAGTGTCGGTGAAGGACGTCACCGCCTTCGTGCTCGGCGGCCATGGCGACACCATGGTGCCCTCGGTGCGCTACTCGACGGTGGCGGGCATTCCGCTGCCGGATCTGGTTGAGATGGGCTGGACCACGCAGGAAAAGCTCGACGCGATCGTCGACCGCACGCGCAAAGGCGGCGGCGAGATCGTGGCGCTTCTGAAGACCGGCTCGGCCTATTACGCGCCCGCGGCCTCGGCGATCCAGATGGCCGAAGCCTATCTCAAGGATCAAAAGCGCGTTCTGCCCTGCGCGGCGTATTGCGAAGGCCAATACGGTCTCGACGGGCTCTATGTCGGCGTGCCCACGGTGATCGGCGCCGGCGGCGTCGAGAAGATTGTCGAGATCAAGTTCAACGAGGCGGAGAAATCGATGTTCCAGGTGTCGGTCGACGCCGTTCAGGAACTCGTCACCGCCTGCAAAGGGCTCGATCCGACCCTCGCTTGAAAGGGCGAACCCCGCGCCGCGGGCCTGGCCGCTCCGAACGGAGGCCCGCCTGCGGCGAGCGAAGGGGCTGCGCCGCATTGGGATCTCGCGCGCGCCGCGGCGGATTTGAAGCGCCGCTGGAGCGTGGCGATCAGCGCGCCGCGGCGCAAAGGGCCGCGAAACGATCGGCCGTGAGCGCCGTTTCGCTTGCGGCCGCAGCGAAGCATGCCGGCGATGCGCCCGATTGCGATCGGGCGTGATCCGGCCTAGGACAACGCCGCACTGCGGAAGAGAGCGCCTTCGGGCGGAGTTTTGGCGCGGCCTCGAAGGCGGGCGCCGACGGATATTGGAGAGCCGCGCAAATGAACATCCATGAGTATCAAGCCAAAGCCATCCTCCGCGATTACGGCGCGCCGGTCTCCGAAGGCTACGCCGCCTTCAATGGCGAGGAAGCCTGGAAAGCGGCGGAGCGGCTGGGCGGCCCGGTTTGGGTGGTGAAGAGCCAGATCCACGCCGGCGGGCGCGGCAAGGGCAAGTTCAAGGAAGCCAACGCAGGCGAGAAAGGCGGCGTGCGGCTCGCCAAATCGGTGGAGGAAGCCACCGAATACGCGCGCCAGATGCTCGGCTCCACGCTGGTGACACATCAGACCGGACCCGCGGGCAAGACGGTCGGCCGCGTCTATGTCGAAGCGGGCTCGGTGATCCAGCGCGAGCTTTATCTCTCGCTCCTCGTCGACCGCGCCACCTCCCGCGTCTCGTTCATCGCCTCCACCGAAGGCGGCATGGACATCGAAGAAGTCGCGGCGGCGACGCCTGAGAAGATCCTTTCTTTCTCGGTCGATCCGGCGTCCGGCGTTTCTGGCTTTCACGGCCGCAAAGTCGCCTTCGCCCTCGGCCTCGAAGGCGCGCAGGTGAAGCAATGCGTGCAACTGATCGGCACGCTCTACAAGCTTTTCACAGAGAAGGATTGCGATCTTCTCGAGATCAACCCGCTGATCGTCGATGGCGACGGCAATCTCAAATGCCTCGATTGCAAGATGAGCTTCGACGGCAATGCGATGTATCGCCATCCCGAGCTGGCTGAGCTTCGCGACGAGACCGAAGAAGACGCCAAAGAGCTTCAGGCCTCGAAATTCGATCTCAACTACATCGCCCTCGATGGCGAGATCGGCTGCATGGTCAACGGCGCCGGCCTCGCCATGGCGACGATGGACATCATCAAGCTCTATGGTTCGGAGCCGGCGAACTTCCTCGATGTCGGCGGCGGCGCGACGAAGGAGAAAGTGACCGAGGCGTTCAAGATCATCACCTCCGATCCGAAGGTGAAGGGCATCCTGGTCAACATCTTCGGCGGCATCATGCGCTGCGACATCATCGCTGAGGGCATCTTGGCCGCGGTGAAGGAGGTCGGCCTCGCCGTGCCGCTCGTCGTCCGGCTCGAGGGCACGAATGTGGAGCTCGGCAAGAAGATCATCGCCGAGAGCGGCCTCAACGTGATCGCGGGCGACAATCTCTCGGACGCGGCGCAGAAAATCGTGCAGGCGGTGAAGGGCTGATCATGCGGCGACAGCTTGAGGGTTTGAACACAGCGGCTCAGCTCCGCATGATTTTGAAAGGTGACTGATCCATGGCGGTTCTCGTCGACGAAAACACCAAAGTGATCTGCCAAGGCATCACCGGCAGCCAAGGCACCTTCCATTCCGAACAGGCGATCGCCTACGGCACCAAAATGGTTGGCGGCGTGACGCCGGGCAAAGGCGGCACGCAGCATCCGAGCCTCGATCTGCCGATCTTCGACACGGTCGCCGAAGCCAAAGAGCGGACCGGCGCCAACGCGACGGCGATCTACGTCCCGCCGCCCTTCGCGGGCGATGCGATCCTTGAGGCGATCGACGCTGAGATGGAGCTGATCGTCACCATCACCGAGGGCATTCCGGTGATGGACATGATGAAGGTGAAGCGCGCGCTGGAAGGTTCGAAATCGCGGCTGATCGGCCCGAACTGTCCGGGCGTGATCACGCCGGATGCGTGCAAGATCGGCATCATGCCTGGCCACATCCATAAGCGCGGCAATGTCGGCATCGTCTCGCGTTCGGGCACGCTGACGTATGAGGCGGTGCATCAGACGACGATGGCCGGCCTTGGCCAGTCGACCTGCATCGGCATCGGCGGCGATCCGATCAAAGGCACGGAGCATATCGATGCGCTCGATCTGCTGCTGCATGATCCGGAGACGCATTCGATCATCATGATCGGCGAGATCGGCGGCTCGGCCGAGGAGGACGCGGCGGAGTTCGTGAAGACACACGCGATTAAGAAGCCGATGGCGGGCTTCATCGCCGGGCGCACCGCGCCTCCAGGCCGGCGCATGGGCCATGCGGGCGCGATCATCGCCGGCGGCAAAGGCGGCGCGGAAGACAAGATCGAAGCGATGCGCAGCGCCGGGATCGTGGTGGCCGACAGCCCGGCCGGCCTCGGCGAAGCGGTGTTGAAGGCGATGGGCCGCTGAGTCGGCGAAAGCGACGATGCGGCGGCGACGGCGCCGCCGCGTTTCACGTCGTGATCGGCTTATGACGATTTCTTGAATGCGCGGTCTTTGCTAATCGATTATCTCGCAACGAGCGAGACGTCGGCATCTTGCGGGATGGTTGGGAGCAGCGATGGCGAGCGGAGCGCGATTTCTCCTCGATGATGGACTGAGCCGGCGCAGCGCGACCAGGCGGAGCGGGCTCAGCGCCTATGCGGCGGCATTCGCGGCGCTTCTCATCGCTGGGCTCGGCGCATGCTCGGTGGTTGAGCCGGAAGCCGGGATCGCCGTGCCCGAATCCGAAAAAGGCGGGATTTATGCGCGAAAGCCGCCGAATCCCGAGGCGGGTTTGGCTCTGGTAGAGGTGTATCGTGCGGTATGCCTCGAGACGCCGCTCGATCTTTGGGGCGCCGGCGGCCAATTGTCGCGCCTTGGTTTCACGCTCGAGACCGACAATGTGCAAGACCGCGTGTATCGCCGCGGCGACGCGCGGGTGAAGCTGTCGGTCGGCGGCCGCGCGGAAGCGGCGGTCTCAAACTGCGTGGTCACTGATTCGCGGCTGGATCGCTACGCGTCTCTCGAAGCGCTGCAAACAGCGATCGAGGCCTCTGGGATGCGCTATGAGGAGAAGGATTACTCAGCGCTCGGCGATCCGTTCGCACATGATGTGCGCGGCACTTTGGAGGGCGCTGATTTCATTGGCGTCGCCAGCCTGATTGATCTGCGCACCGGGTCCGGCGCGGCGCTTCTGAAGTCGCCGAAGCGACCGGGTCCGCCGCCCGCCGCGGCTTCGTCGAGCCCGTCAAGCGCCACGCCGCTTCTCGATTCCATCGACCAGCTTTAAGTCAAACCCGCGCCTGCGATATGAGAGCGCGGCGCCGTGGCGCGGGGCGTGTCGGTATCGCCGGCCTGCGCGCTTTGATACGCCTTCGGCGCCAGCGCTGTTAACCGTCCGGTAACGGCGTCGGGATCTTTTGCGGAAAGATGATCGTCCTCCGCAAAGCGACGGCTCTCAGCGCAGCCCGCGGGCGCGCGCCATCGCGCGAAGGTCCCTCCGGGCGGCGGCGCCGTCGCCCCTTGTCGCTTCCAGACCGGCGCGCGCCGTCGGCTGCAACCCTGCGAGTGAGACATGTCCGCGTTGAACCCTAATGACGTTTTCGAGGCTTCTTCGTTTCTGCAAGGGGCCAACGCGGCCTTCGTCGAGCAGCTCTACGCCCGTTATGTCCAAGATCCGAACTCGGTCGATCCGCAATGGCGGGCGTTCTTCGCCGAGCTTGACGACGCGCCGGCGGAGGTGATGGACGAATCGCGCGGCGCGCCGTGGTCGGAAACCCAGGAAGAGCGCTCGCGCCGGCGCGGCGAGGATGATTTGCTGACCGCTCTCGGCGGCGATTTCGCCGACGCCGGCGGCGTCGGGGCGCTCGCCTCGAAAGCCAAAGCGGCGGCGGCGGAGCGCGGCGGCGCGATGACGGAGGCGCAAACCCGCGCCGCGGTCATCGACAGCCTGCGCGCGCTGATGATCATCCGCGCCTACCGGATCCGCGGCCATCTCGCCGCCGATCTCGATCCGCTCGGCATGAACAATGTCGATTATCATCCGGAGCTTGAGCCGGAGACTTACGGTTTCACGCCAGGGGATATGGATCGGCCGATCTTCCTCGACAACGTGCTCGGACTGCAGACCGCCTCGATGCGCGAGATCGTGACGCTGCTGAAGCGCACTTATTGCGGCACCTTCGCGCTGCAATACATGCATATCTCCGATCCCGCTCAAGTCGCGTGGCTGAAAGAGCGGATCGAGGGCTACGATAAAGAGATCAAATTCACGCGCGAAGGCCGGATGGCGATCCTCAACAAGCTGGTTGAGGCGGAAGGCTTCGAGAAATTTCTCCATGTCAAATATATGGGCACGAAGCGCTTCGGGATCGACGGCGGTGAGGCGCTGATCCCGGCGATGGAGCAGATCATCAAGCGCGGCGGCGCGCTGGGCGCGCGAGACGTCGTAATCGGGATGCCGCATCGCGGCCGTTTGAACATCCTCGCCAATGTCATGCAGAAGCCCTATCGCGCGATCTTCCACGAGTTCCAAGGCGGCAGCTTCAAGCCTGACGATGTGGGCGGCTCGGGCGATGTGAAATACCATCTCGGCGCGTCGTCCGACCGCGATTTCGACGGCAACTCCGTGCATTTGTCGCTCACGGCGAATCCGTCGCATCTTGAGGCGGTGAACCCGGTGGTGCTGGGCAAGGCCCGCGCGAAGCAAGAGCAGCGCGGCGATGCGGAGCGGCGTTCGGTGATCCCGGTGCTGCTGCATGGCGACGCCGCTTTCGCCGGCCAGGGCGTGGTGACAGAATCGCTCGGTCTTTCAGGGCTGAGAGGCCACCGCACGGGCGGCTCGATCCACATCATCGTCAATAACCAGATCGGTTTCACAACCGCGCCGCATTATTCGCGCTCTTCGCCCTATCCGTCGGATGTCGCGCTGATGGTGGAGGCGCCGATCTTCCATGTGAACGGCGATGATCCGGAGGCGGTGGTGCATGCGGCGAAAGTCGCCACTGAGTTCCGTCAGCTGTTCCAGAAAGACGTGGTGCTCGATATCTTCTGCTATCGCCGTTTCGGGCATAACGAGGGCGATGAGCCCATGTTCACGCAGCCGCGGATGTACAAGACGATCAAGCATAAAGCGAGCACGCTGCAGATGTATTCTGAGCGCTTGGTGAGCGATGATTTGGTTGAGGCGGGCGCCGTCGAAGAGATGAAGGCCGCGTTCCAAAGCCGCATGAACGACGAGTTCGAAGCTGGCAGAACCTGGCGCCCGAACCGCGCGGATTGGCTTGACGGTCGCTGGGCCGGGCTTGAGACGGCGGGCGAGACTTATGAGCGGGGCGACACCGGCGTCGATATCGATCGGCTGAAGGCGATCGGCTCGGCGCTGACCACGGCGCCGGCGGATGTGAATTTGCACAAGACCGTCGGCCGCTTGATCGACCAGAAATCGAAGATGTTCGACAGCGGCGAAGGGTTCGATTGGGCGACGGGCGAGGCTTTGGCGTTCGGATCGCTGCTGCAAGACAGTTTCGGCGTGCGCCTCTCGGGTCAGGACAGCATTCGAGGCACGTTCTCTCAGCGCCATTCGGCGTGGATCGATCAGGAAACCGAAGACCGTTACTTCCCACTGCAGCATATCGACGGCGGCAAGGGTCAATATGAAGTCATCGACTCGATGCTTTCAGAGTTTGCGGTGCTCGGTTTTGAGTATGGATACTCCCTGGCGGAGCCGAATACGCTGACTTTGTGGGAGGCGCAATTCGGCGATTTCGTCAATGGCGCTCAGATTATGATCGATCAATTCATCTGTTCGGGTGAGCGCAAATGGTTGCGGATGTCCGGGCTGGTTATGCTGCTGCCGCATGGGTATGAAGGCCAAGGGCCTGAGCACTCTTCGGCGCGCATTGAGCGCTTCCTGCAATTGTCCGCCGAGGACAACTGGATCGTCGCCAATTGCACGACTCCGGCGAACTATTTCCATATTCTTCGCCGGCAGATGCACCGCAGCTATCGCAAGCCGCTGATCTTGTTCACACCGAAGTCGCTTCTGCGCCATAAGCGCTGCGTTTCGAGGCTGGAGGAGTTCGGACCTGAATCGAGCTTCCACCGGGTGCTGTGGGACGACGCTCAGCGCGGCATCGGCGCGACGCTGAAGCCCGAAGATAAAATCCGCCGCGTCGTGCTCTGCTCGGGCAAGGTTTACTATGATCTCGCCGATTATCGTGACGAGAAAGGCATTGATGATGTCTACATCATGCGGCTCGAGCAATATTATCCCTTCCCAGAATTTCCGCTGAAAGAAGAGCTTGAGCGCTTCAAGAATGCGGACCTGGTGTGGTGCCAAGAAGAGCCGAAAAACCAGGGCGCGTGGACGTTCGTCGAACCTTATATCGAGGGCGTCATGACGGATGTTCACGGCGAGGCGCGCCGGCCGAAATATGTCGGGCGCAAAGCGGCGGCGTCGCCGGCGACGGGTCTGGCCTCGAAACACAAAGAAGAGCAGTTGGCCTTGGTGCGCGAAGCGCTGACGGTCTGATGAAATGCGCGGGCCTTTCCAAGGCTCAAGCCCGGCCGGTGAGAGACCGGGCGCTTGATTGGCAAGGAGCGAGAGAATGACGGTTGAAGTGCGTGTGCCAACCCTTGGCGAATCCGTGACCGAGGCGACGATCGCCACTTGGTTCAAGAAACCGGGCGAGCCGGTCGCCGTCGATGAGATGCTGTGCGAGTTGGAGACGGACAAGGTCTCGGTCGAAGTGCCGTCGCCCGCCTCCGGCGTGCTGTCGGAGATCGTCGCGAATGAAGGCGATACGGTCGAGGTGAACGCGCTGCTCGGCATGGTGCAAGAAGGCGCCGCCGGAGCCGCCGCCGCCAAGCCCGCGCCCGCCGCCGCAGCGCCAGCGCCCAGCGCGCCAGCCCCGGCGGCGACGAACGGCGCTAGCCCGGCGCGCGCGGATGTCGCCGACGCGCCGGCGGCGCAGGCGTTGATGGCCGAGCATGGCGTCTCTCGGGATCAGGTCGCCGGAACCGGCCGCGATGGCCGCGTGATGAAAGGCGACGTGCTCCAGGCGCTGCAATCGGGCCTCACCAAGACGCCGCAGCAGGCCGAGGCGCCAGCGCGGCCGGCCTCCGCGCCGGAGGATGAAGCGCGAGAGAAGCGGGTGCGCATGACGCGTCTGCGCCAGACGATCGCGCGCCGCCTGAAAGACGCGCAAAACAGCGCCGCGATGTTGACCACCTATAACGAGGTCGACATGACGGAAATAATGGCGCTGCGGAACGAATACAAAGACTCTTTCGCCAAGCGCCATGAAGTGAAGCTTGGCTTCATGAGCTTTTTTGTGAAAGCTTGTATCGCCGCCTTGCAAGATGTGGCTGAAGTCAACGCTGAGATTGATGGCCAGGACCTGGTCTACAAGAATTATTACCATGTCGGCGTCGCGGTCGGCACGCCGAACGGGCTGGTCGTGCCGGTGATCCGCGATGCGGATAAGATGAGCTTCGCGGAGATCGAGAAGAAGATCTCCGAACTCGGCGCCCGCGCGCGGGACGGAAAGCTCTCGATGGGTGAGCTGCAGGGCGGCACTTTCACCATATCCAATGGCGGCGTCTATGGCTCGCTGATGTCCTCGCCGATCCTCAACCCGCCGCAATCGGGCATTCTCGGCATGCACAAAATCCAGCAGCGCCCGATGGCGATCAACGGCAAGGTCGAGATCCGGCCGATGATGTACCTTGCGCTCTCTTACGATCACCGCATCGTCGACGGCCAAGGCGCCGTGACGTTCCTGGTGCGCGTCAAGGAGGCGATCGAGGATCCGCGCCGCCTGTTGATGGACATCTAAGGCGGCGCGCGCCTCGGCGCGCCACAGATCGACTGACTAAAAGCGCCCCTATACGGGCGCTTTTTTCGTTTTCGCCGCTCTTGTACGCAGATCGCGCGCGCCCATATCGGCTGTCCCGCAGCGCGAAACGTTGGAGGCGCAGCTTATGACGACCGTAGTCGCGCGCTTCGAAGCGCATACCAGACCCAAACGAGAGAGACAGAGTCGCTGATCGGGGCTTGAGGCCAGGCCCCGCGCCTTGGGGCATTGGTCTAGCGGTCTAGGACGTCCGGTTCTCAGCCGGAAGGACGCGGGTTCGAACCCCGCATGCCCTCCCAAAGCGCGGCCCGCAGCCGCGTTTGAACAGCGGGTCGGCGCTTTTCCTCAAGGGATCGGTAGCTCAGAGGCAGAGCGGCGGGCTCTTAACCCGCAGGTCGAGATTTCAAAATTCTCCCGATCCTCCAGAGTGTTCCCCCTTCGTCTAGCGGTAGGACGCCGTGCTCTGGCCGCGGAGAGCGAGGTTCGAATCCTCGAGGGGGATCCAAAGCGCGTCGCGCCGCTCAGGCTTCGTCCGCGCCGGTTTCGATAGCGGCGAGGATCGCGGCGGCGCCGAAGCGGTCGGTCGGGTCGAGCGCCGCCACCTTCGCGATGGCCGCACGGCCGAGCGCTTGAGCCGCGTCGCCTTCGCCAGACGCGCTTTGGCCGATCCGGAGCTGGCAATAGCCCCAGGCGAGCAGCGCTTGGAGATAAAGGCCAGGTCGGCGCTCGATGGCGCTGAAGCGCGCATCTACAGGCGCGACCGCGCGCCAATCGGCGGGCAGGTTGAGGTCGCGCGCCGCCAGGCCGAGAATCGCTTCTGCGTGCGGCAGCGCTTCGGCGTAGCGATGGTTGTAGAAATAGAAGCGATACGCGCCGAGCTGGACGTCGTATTCTTCGGGCGCCAGCGACAATGCGTCTTTCACCGCTCGTTCAGCGCTTTCAGGGTCGGAACGCGCGGCTGTGGCGCTCTTGAGCGCTTCAATCGCCGCTTTGCGGCGGTCGGCGTGGGAGCGGTCGGCGGCTGTCGCTGTCATGGATCCGTCCTCGCGGCCTTTCCTGGTGCAGAGAGTAAGCGCCGCCATGCTGCAGCGCGGGATGGCGAATCGTCTCGCCGTCGGTCGGTCGCCATGCGCGCCGTGGCGCGCTCTGGCCGCATTGGTCATCGCGCGTTACCTACGAACCTCTGGTGCGTCGGCCAGTGTTCGCGTTTGGCGCCGCGGGAGGATCGAAAGCGCATGAAGGCGAAAGTCGAAACGGACCGTACCGGGCGCAAGACCGTGACGGACGCCTGCGAGCAGCCCTGCGCGATCGAACGCGGGATGCGGATCCTGGGCGGGAAGTGGACCGGGTCGATCCTCTGGCATCTTCGCGATGGGCCGGTGCGGTTCAATGATCTCGCGCGGATGGTAAGCGGCGCGAGCAAAAAAATGATCTCGGAGCGTCTGCGGAGCCTCGAAGCGCAAGGCCTCGTCCGCCGAACCGTGGTGGATGCGGGCCCGATCGCTGTGGAGTACAGCTTGACGCCGTTCGGCGAGACGGCGCTCGACTGCCTTGACGCGCTGCGCCGTTGGTCGGAGGCGGCGCCGCTTCCGGCGCGCGGCGCGGAGCCGAACGGTTCGTAAGCAAGCGGCTGGAAGAGCGAGCAGCCGCGACTCTGAGACCCAAAAAAGAGGCCGCACCGACGGCGCGGCGCGGCCTCCTAAAGATCGGCGCATAAGCGCTTACTTGTAGCCGACCTCGTCATAAACCCGCTGCGCGGCGAGCTGGTTGCGGCCGAACACATCAAGGTTGATATCATCGGCGCGGAACAGGCCGAGCGCGGCGCTCGGCGCGCTGAGCGCTACACCGGGCACAGCCGGATACTCGTTATTGCCGTTGGCGAAGTATTCCTGCGCTTCAGCCTCGGTCAGGTATTCGAGGAACTTGATGGCGTTTTCGCGGTTCGGCGCGTTGGCCGCGACAGCGCCGACGGACACGTTCACATGGGTGCCGCGGTCGGACTGGTTCGGGAACACCCAGCCAATCTGCTCGATCCCATCGGTCAGGCCGCGCACTTCCTTGGCCAGACCGCGCGCATAGTAATAGGTGTTGGACAACACGATATCGCATTGACCCGAGATCAGAGCGCGCAGCTGATCGGTGTCGCCGCCCTCAGGATCGCGCGCGCGGTTCTCATAAACGCCTTCCGCCCACGCCTTCGCGGTCTCCTCGCCGGCATGCTCGATGATCGAGGCCATCAGCGACAGCATGTAGATGTTCGAGCCCGAGCGCGTGCAAACTTTGCCTTTGTACATCGGATCGGCGAGCGCTTCATACGTCTGCGGCGGCTCAATCACCCGGTCGCGCGCGTAGAAAATGATTCGCGCTCGTTGCGAGAAGGCGAACCAATGGCCGCCAGGATGGCGGAGATACTGAGGGATGCGCTTGTTCAGCGTGACGGAGGCGACCGGTGCGAGAAGGCCCGCCTCATCCGCGCGCCACATGCGGCCGGCGTCGACCGTAAGCAGCACGTCGGCGGGGCTGTTGGCGCCCTCGGCCTTCATCCGCTCGATCAGCGCGTCAGCTTTGCCCTCGATCCGATTGATTTTGATGCCAGTTTTTTCTTCGAACGCGGTGTAGAGCCGCTCATCCGTGTCATAATGGCGCGAGGAGTAGAGGTTCAGCTCTCCCTCCGCCAGCGCGCCCGTCGCCAGCACCGCCCACGCGGTCGCAGCCAGCGCCATGGTTTTCGTCTTAAGCATCGTGATCCCTTTCCTCGGCGTCCCCCTGGATCCGCGGCGTCGCCGTCAGAGCGGCCGCGGGTCGGACGGCTTCTCCCTGACAAAGCCGAGTAAATTGGTCAAGATCGGAATCCCGACTGTTTCGATCTGGATTCTGGTGCGCCGCATATAATCGACCCTGACGCCGTTGACGCGCGCGGCGGGCTCGGTCATACAACCCTCGATTTGTCGTGCGTGCACGACCGAAGCGAGAAGGATCCCGGTTGCGCCGCGACGCGATGCGCGAATTCTGGGACGCGAGACGCCGACGCTCCGAACCATCATCGGTCGGCTGTCTCGCATGCATCGGACCCTGTGCAAATCCGACCTTGAATAACGGCGTCCGCAACGCGCGGCGGGCGTTTAAGCTGAGCGTCGTCGCATCGTGGCGGCGGCGCCGGAGAGAGCTGATTGTCGAACGAAACAGATGAGAGCGGCTTCGGCGCCTTCGGGTTCGACCCGGCGCTGAAAGCGGCTTTGGACGCGCGAGGGTTTCACACCCCGACGCCGATTCAATGCGATGCGATTCCTTATATTCTCGATGGCTGCGATTTGATCGGGCTGGCGCAGACCGGCACTGGGAAGACCGCGGCCTTCGCTCTGCCATTGGCGCAGAACGTCGCTGACGATGCGGCGGATGGCGGCGCTCGGCGCAAAGGGCCGCGCTGCGCTGCTCTGATCTTGGCGCCGACCCGAGAGCTTGCGGTGCAGATCCACGAGGATCTCGAAGCGTTCGGCGGCGCGCTGAAGCTTTCGAGCGCGGTGATCCTGGGCGGCGTCTCGCGCGGCGCGCAAGAGAGGGCGTTGGCGCGCGGCGTCGACCTTGTGGTCGGCACGCCGGGACGGGTCCTCGACCTCATCAAGACCGGGCATCTCAACCTCGCCGATTGCACGGATTTCGTGTTGGACGAGGCGGATCAGATGCTTGATCTCGGCTTCATCCGCGACGTCCGCGCGATCGTGGCGCGCTTGCCGAAGGATCGTCAGACGCTGATGTTCTCAGCGACATGGCCGGACAGCGTGGCCGGCCTCGCGCGCGACCTGCTGCGCGATCCGGTGACGATCGAGGCCGGCCGCCGTGAAGAGGCGCCGACGCCGGAGCGCATCGCTCAAGCGGTTATGTTCGTTGGCGAGCGCGTTTCGCGCGCCGAGGCGCTGAAAAACGTGTTTGACGATCCGGCGGTGGCGCGGGCGATCGTGTTCACGCGCACCAAGCGCGGCGCGAATAAGGTCGCTGAGATCCTGCAGGACGCCGGCGTCGGCGCGGAAGCGATCCATGGCAACAAGAGCCAGAATGCGCGTCAGCGCGCGCTCGATGCGTTCAAGCGCGGCGAGGCGCGCGCGCTGGTCGCCACCGACATCGCGGCGCGCGGCATCGACGCGCCTGAAGTGACGCATGTCATCAACTTCGACATGCCTGTCACGCCAGAGACATATGTTCATCGTATAGGTCGGACGGCGCGCGCTGGCCGAGACGGCTTGGCTGTCTCGCTCTGCGGGCCCGAAGAGATGAGCGATCTCAAAGCGATTGAGCGGCTGATCGGCTTTTCGATCACGCGGGCCGGCGCGGCCCCGGAGCCCTCTCGCGCAGCGGTGCGCGCCGCGGAAGCGGCGGCTCGGGAGAAGAATGCAGCCAAGAAGTCTGGGCGCGGACGGCGCTCCGGCGGCGCTCGCGGCGCAGCGCCGCGCGGCGATGGGGCTGCGGCAAGAAAGACGGCCGGAAAGGCCGCAAAGAAGCGAAGCGGGCGCCCTGGCGCGGCCGCGTGACTTGAGGCGCGCCCACGGGCGGCGCGCCAGCGACAGACGATACGAGACGAAGGAGACCTGTCATGGCGACGGGAACTGTAAAGTGGTTCAATTCGGAAAAAGGCTACGGCTTCATCGAGCCTGAAAGCGGCGGCTCGACCGCGCTGATATGGACGAACACGTCCGAACCGCCG
>JBCBCG010000056.1:0-21025 GCA_038530925.1 Pseudomonadota bacterium | reverse complement strand
GATCGACCACCGCCGCGCCATCCTCGCGCTCCTCCTCAGTCAAAACGCCGAGCCCGCAGGCGTATGGCGCGGACAAGACCCCCGCCACTTCAAGATCGGCGCGCGCCAGACAATGGGCGAGATTGCGCACTGCGCTTTCCGAAACGCTCAGCACATGCAGATCGACGCCGAGCCGTTTGCCCGACAGGCCGAGCGGCGAGCGAATGCCGCTTTCGCCATCGACGGTCCAGCGCACCGGCGCGACGTCGAGCACGCGCCGGCCTTCCTCCAGCGGCGGCGGGCGGCAGGCCTCGACCACCGCCGCGATGTCCTTTTGCGCCACCACCGCGCCGCTCAGCGCGATCTCGGCGCCCGCGGCTTGGCTGCGCGGAAAGCCGCCGCTGAGCGTCGCCATCGCTTGATAGGCGCGCAGCCCCGCCTCGCGCTCCGCCTGGTTCACCGCGGCGCGGATCGCCGTCTCCGCCGCGGCGAGGTCCGTTACGGCGCCCATATCAAGACCGCGCGCCCGATTATGCCCAACGCCGCGCAGCTTCACGCCGCTCAATGGATCGGCGCCGGAGCGGCGGCTCGAGACCTCGATCAGCGCGCAGGCGATTTTCGTCGTGCCGACGTCGATCACCGCCAGCGGACCAGATTTCACCGCCGCGGCGAGGCGCGACCGCATGGCGGCGGCGAGGCTGAAAGGATGCGCGCCGGCGCCGCCCGCATCATCGGCGGGCGCCCGGACGGGCTGCGCCTTATGAAAGAGCGCGCCGATCGGATGCTGACTCATGCCGCGAAGCTCACGCTCATGGACCCCGTGTCAAGCGCTCGCAGCCCGGCGCGCCGCGCGCGCGGAGGCGCCCCGTTTCTCTTAGAGCGTCGGCCCCGCGCCGCCGCGCGCGGTTGGAGCGAAATCAAGCCTCAAATCAAGGACCTCATAGCCCCGCTCCAACAAATCCGCCGATTGCGCCCACAGCACCGCTCGCGCCAGCGCGCGCTGCGGATCCCGCTCCGGCAGCATCACCCGCGGCCCGCCGATCAGCTCCAGATCCCAACGCCGCTCGCCGATCCGCGTCAACGCCGCAACCTTCAAGCCGCCCTCAACCGCGGCGGCGTGCAGGCGCAGCGCCTCCTCCACCGCGCCCTGCGCGCCTGGTCCGACCAGCAGCGGCAGGCTCGGATGATCGCCGCGCCGCACCGCGGGCTCGGTCACGACGCCGCCAGCATCGATCACCGCGAGCTTCCCGCCCCGCCGCCACAACGCCGCCGGACGCCGCTCGACGATCTCCACCGCCAGCGTATGCGGCGGCTTCAGCACCACGCTGGCGCGCTCGACCCAGCCAAGCGCTTCGAGCCGCGCGCGCGCGCCGTTGTAATCGAACGCGAGCGCCGCGCGCTCGGCCTCCGGCGGCGCGATCGCCGCTTTCAATGTCTCATCGCTCAGCTGGACGGCGCCCGTCACCTCCAGCCGCTGGATCGCGAATTCAGGATGCGCCAAAGCGGCGGCGCGCATGCGCTCGAACGCTTCGGTCATCGCGCTCTGCACCGGCGGCAAGGCGAGAAGGCCCGCGGCGATGGCGGCGCCGCCGAGCCAGAAGGCGGCGCCGCGCCCTGCGCCGAGCCAAGCGAGCCGGCGCTCAAGCCGGCCGAGCGCGCCGGCGAGGCCGCCCGCGCCGAAGATCAGCCGCTCCGTTCCGCGGAAGAGCCGCCCGACGGCGCCGACGCCCGAGCCGATGATGCGGAAGCCCTGCTGGCCCGAAAGTCCGAGACTCTCCTCGAGCGGCTGCGCCTCGGATGGGTCGCTCCCGCGTCTCGCAGCCTGCCCCGCGCCCCCGGCTTCGCGCGGGCGCACCGTATCGTCGAGGGCTGAGAACCCGCCCGCGCCGCGGCGCGCAGCGCGCGCCGCGCCGACGCCGCTCTCGAAATCCGCCCGCGCATCCGCTCTCAGCTCGGCCGCCGCCGCCGCTTGATGCACCACGCCCTCCGCGGCCCGAGGCGCGCCGGAGGCGGATTTGGGCGCCTGCGGATGCGGCCGCGCGGCGGACGCGGGCCTGTCGCCGCGATGTTCGCCAGAGCGCGCTTCGCTCACGGGACGTCTCCCCTTCTCGTTCCGCCTGAGCGCCCTTGGCCTCAGCGATCGAGAGAGGCGTCCTCGATCAACTGGGCCATCAACGCATCGAACGCCACGCCGCGATGTTGCGCCTGCTCGGGCAACAGCGACGTCGGCGTCATTCCCGGCTGCGAATTTGTCTCTAGAATGATTAATTTTTCCCCGCCAACTCCGGGTCCTGCGTCATCATATCGTAAGTCCGTCCGCGAGCATCCGCGGCAGCCGAGCGCGCGATGCGCCGTCAGCGCCGCCGCAAGCGCCGCCTGCGTCACATCCTCAGGCAGATCCGCCGGCAACACATGGCGCGAGCCGCCTGCGGCGTATTTCGCCTCATAATCATACCAGCCGTCCGAGAAAATCTCAGTGACCACGAGCGGCGTCTCGCCCAGAACCGACACGGTGAGTTCGCGGCCCGGCGCGTAGGCTTCGACCATTAGCCTCTCCGCCATCACGCCCGCCTCGCGCAGCGGCGTCAAATCCGCCGGCGGCTCGCCCTCGCGCACGATGAGAACGCCGACCGACGAGCCCTCGGCGATCGGTTTGATCACATAAGGCGGCGGCAAGAGATGCGCCGCCTCGATCTCCTCAGGCCGCGCCAAGGCTTCCGGCGCGATCGGCAAGCCCGCCTCGGCGAAGACGGTTTTGCTGCGCGCTTTGTCCATCGCCAGCGCCGAGGCGAACACGCCGCTATGGGTGTAAGGAATGCGCAACCATTCGAGGAGACCTTGGACGCAGCCATCCTCGCCCCAGCGGCCATGGAGCGCGTTGAACACCGCGTCCGGCTTCGCCGCCGCGAGCGCGGCGGGCAAATCCGGGCCGGCGTCGATCTCGATGACGTCATAGCCGGCGTCCCGCGCGCCGGCGGCGCATTCGCGGCCCGAGCTGAGGCTCACCTCGCGCTCCGCCGACGGCCCGCCCATCAGGATCGCCACTCTCTGATAGCGCCGCGCTTGGCTCATGCCCGCGCCTCCTCGCCGCCCTGCTCAGAAGCGGGCAGACCAATGCGCGCCACTTCCCATTCGAGCCGCACGCCGGTTTCCTCGAGCACGCGGCGGCGCACCTCTTCGCCCAGGCCTTCGAGATCGGCGGCCGTCGCTTTTCCGGCGTTGGTCAGAAAATTCGCGTGCTTCTCGCTCATCACCGCATCGCCGCGGCGCAAGCCGCGACAGCCGGCGCGCTCGATCAACGCCCAGGCCTTCATCTCCATCGGATCATCCGCCGCGCCGGTGGAGGAATAGCCCGCCGGGTTGCGAAAGGTGGAGCCGGCGGTGCGATCCTTCACCGGCTGGCTCTCCGCCCGCTGCGCCATCAGCGCCGCCATGCGCGCGCGGATCGCCTCCGGCGCGTCGGCGCGGCCCTGCAGCCGCGCGCCAATATAGATCAGATCCTTAGGCGCGCTGCTGCGATAGGCGAAGCCCATCTCCTCGAGCGACAGCATGAGCCGACGCCCTTCGCGATCGACCGCCTCCGCCGCCACCAGCACATCCGCGAGATACCGGCCATAAGCGCCGGCGTTCATCGTCAGCGCGCCGCCGATCGCGCCGGGCACGCCGCGCAAAAACTCGAGCCCGGCGATCCCAGCGGCGGCCGCCGCCTCCGCCACGCGCGCGTCGAGCGCCGCCGCGCCGGCGGTGAGCTCCGCGCCCTCCGCCTCAATCGCGCCGAACGCGGCGCCGAGGCGGATCACCACGCCCGGCACGCCGCCGTCTCGCACAATCAGGTTCGAACCGACGCCGATCGGCGTGATCGGAACATCCGCCGGCGTCGTCATCAAAAAGGCGATGAGATCCTCGCGATCCGCCGGCGAGAACAACACCTCCGCCGGACCGCCGACGCGCAGCCATGTATAGGGCGCGAGCGGCGCCATCGGGATCAGCTTGCCGCGCATCGACGGCAGCCGCCTCAGAAGCGCCGCGCCATCCAAAGGGGGCGGATCTGCGAGGCGGGCGCTGGCGTTGGTCATAGGCGTCGCACTCTGTAACTCGCCGCAGCGCTCGACGTTTCGGAACACATCCCGAAAAACGCGTGCGCGGAGGGCTTTGACCTGATCAAATCGGCTATATGTCGCCGTCCTCCTATGGCTGACGAACCCAAGCCGCAAGGAAGCCGCAGCGAGACGCACGCGAATCGCGGCCAGTCTGCTTCACTTTCGAGGGAGAAAGGCGCCGCGCGGCGCAGCCTCAGCGCGCGGCGACGCCGCTGATCGCTTTGATCTCTTGGAACGCGCGCACGCCCCAAAACCCGGCCTCGCGGCCGACGCCGGAGGCTTTGACGCCGCCAAAGGGCGCGCCCGGCGCGCGGCTCTCGCCGTTCACCTGCACCATGCCGGCGCGGAGCGCGCGCGCCAGACGGTCGGCGCGTGCGGGATCGCCGGTTTGGACATAGGCGGCGAGGCCATACGCGCTGTCATTGGCGAGCGCGATCGCCTCGTCTTCGCTGTCGAACGGCGTGATGGTCAGCACGGGCCCGAAAATCTCTTCCCGAAAGATCCGCATCGAAGGCGCCACATCGGCGAAAACGGTCGGCCGCGAGAAATAGCCGATCCCTTCGCCGTAGACCCCTCTCGGCAGTCCTGGCGGCTTGCCGAGGCCGCCAGCGATCAGCCGCGCGCCTTGCTCGATCCCGCTGGCGATCAGCGCCTGAACCCGATCGAACTGCGCGCCGGAGACCTGCGGGCCGAGATGCCCGCCCGGCGCGGCGGGATCGCCGACCGTGGTCGCCTCGGCTTCGGCGGCCGCCAGCGCGAGCACCTCGTCATAAATCGAGCGCTCCACCAGCATCCGCGACGCCGCGTTGCATGATTGGCCGGCGTTGCGGAAGCAATGGGCGACGCCTTGGCGCACCGCGCGCGGCGCGTCGCAATCGGCGAAGAGCAGGTTCGGCGACTTCCCGCCGAGCTCAAGCGTGACCCGTTTGAAATCCCGCGCCGCGATCTGCGCGATCTCGCGCCCGGCGGCCGTCGAGCCCGTGAAGGAGATCGCGTCGACCCCAGGATGCGCCACCAGCGCTCGGCCGCTCGCCGCCTCGCCTTGCACCAGGTTGAAGACGCCCGCCGGCGCGCCCGCCGCGGCCAGCCCAGCGCGCACCTCCTCTGCGATCAACGCGGCGGAGGACGGCGCAAGCTCGGAGGGTTTCAGCACCATGGCGCAGCCGGCCGCAAGCGCCGCGCCGACTTTCAACGCGATCTGGTTGAACGGCCAGTTCCAGGGCGTGATCAGCGCCGCGACGCCCATCGGCTCATAGCGCACGCGGTGCTCCGGCGTGGTGGGATCCGGCGCGACGTCGTCGCGCGCCGCTTCGGCGGCGGCTAGGATGATGCGGAGGTGATCGAGCCCATGCGCCACCTGGCGCGCGCGGGCGAAATCGATCGGCGCGCCGATCTCCTGGCTGATCTCTTGCGCCAGATCCTCGGCTTTCGCCTCCAGCCGCTGGATGATCGCACGAAGCGTCTCGAGCCGGAGCGCTTTCGGCGCCGCGCGCCATCCTTCGGCTTCGAAAGCACGCCGCGCCGCGCCGACCGCAGCATCCACCTCCGCCGGCGAGGCCAGACCGTAAGAGCCAAGCTCCTTCTCAGAGGCCGGATCGATCGACATCCCCGCCGTCGACGCGCAGGAAACCCACGCCCCGCCGATCATGTTTCTGCTGGCGCCCGGCGCCATCGCGCGCGTCTCCCAGGCCGCTGTCCCCGCCGCGCTTGACGCGCTCTTGTTCGAGCCGGCCACATGCGCGTCGCTGTTTTCGAAACGTCCGGTTTCCATAAGAGAGGCCGCCGCAAGAGAAGACGATCGAGAAAAACTGAAAGGTCGCCCCCAGCTTGCGCCGCGGACGACCGTCAAGTGTGAACGGAGGCGCGCTCGCTAGAGCGCCACCTCCGTCGCAGCGCCGCGCTCTTTGGCGAGCTTGGCCGCGACCGAAGCCACGGCGAGATCCTGGAGGCCGACGCCGGTGCCGTCGAAGAGCGTGATCTCCTCAGCGCTGCTCCGGCCTTTATGGTCGCCGTTGATCACGGCGCCGATCGGCGTGACATCCGCCTCGGCGATGAGACCTTTGGCGATGGCGTGCTGCGTCTCGCCGAGCGTGATCGACTGAGCGACCTCGTCGGTGAAGAGCGTCGCCGCCGCCACCAGCTCCGGATCGACCTCCTGCTTGCCCTTGGTGTCCGTGCCCATGCAGGCGATATGCGTTCCAGGCTTGATCCAGCCCTTCATCAGCAAGGGCTCAAAAGCCGAAGTGATGGTGATGATCGCATCCGCTTCAGCGCCCACCGCTTCGGCCGAGACCGCCTCGAACGGCAGGCCGATCTCAGCCGCCACCGCGCCGAGCTTGGGCAACATGTCGGCGTGCGGGTTCCACGCCACCACGCGCTCGAAGGCGCGCTGCTCCGCCGCGGCGCGCAGCTGGAAGGCCGACTGATGGCCTGCGCCGATCATGCCGAGCACTTTGCTGTCCGGCCGCGAGAGATGCTTGATCGACACCGCGCTCGAGGCCGCGGTGCGCAGCGCCGTCAGGTAATTCCCGCCCACCAGCGCGTCGAGCCGGCCGGTGTCGGGGTCGAACAGGAACACGGTCGACTGATGGTTGGTCAGCCCTTTCGCGAGATTGCCCGGCCAGTAGCCGCCGGATTTCACGCCAAGCACGAGGCCTGATCGATCAAAGCCCGATTTGAAGCCGTAAAGCGCATCCGCATGGCCAATGGCCTCGCGGATCACCGGAAAATTGTAAGCGTCCCCGCGCGCCATGGCAGCGAAGACGCTCTCGACCGCCTGGAAGGCGTCGGCGCGGCCGACGACCTCCTGACATATGTCTTCCGATACGATGAGCACGGCTTAATACGCTTTGCCGCGCGCGGTGATCGGCCAGACGGTCTCGACCTTGCCGTTCCGCACGCCGACATACCAATCATGCACGTTGCAGGTCGGGTCGCAGTGGCCCGGCACCAGGCGCAGCTTGTCGTTCACCTTGAGAACGGCCTCGAGATCCTCGATCACGCCATGCTCGTCGGAGCATTTGACGTATTTCAAATCGGTCCGGCCGAAGATGACCGGCAGACCGCTATCGACCGATTGGGCTTTCAGGCCGGCGTCGCAAATCGCCTTTTGCGGCTTGGCGTGGCTCATCACCGAGGTGAGAATGAAGAGCGCGTTCTCCCATTCATTCTCGTCGATCCGCTTGCCGTCCTTATCGAGGATCCGGCCGTAATCGGCGTCCATAAAGGCGTAAGAGCCGCATTGCAGTTCGTTATAAACGCCTGAATTTCCCTCGAAATAGTAAGAGCCGGTCCCGCCGCCGCCGACGATATCGCATTCAAGACCTTCGGCCTTCAACGCTTCGACGGCATCCGTCACCATGGCGATGGCGACATCGATCTTCGCCTTGCGCTCTTCGTAAAGATCCATGTGCTGCATCGCGCCTTGATAGGCTTGGATCCCGCTGAACTTCAGGCCCGGCGCCGCGTCGATCGCTTTAGCGATGGCGACCACGTCCGGCGTGGTGGTGACGCCGCAGCGCCCCGCGCCGCAATCGATCTCGACCAGACACTCGATCGTCGTGCCATGCTTTTGCGCCGCGGCGGAGAGATCGGCGACGTTTTCGATGTCGTCTACGCAGACGATGGCGCGCGCGCCGCGTAGCGGCAGCCGGGCAAGGCGGTCGATCTTGGCCGGATCGCGCACCTGGTTCGACACGAGCACATCCATCACGCCGCCGCGCACGAAGGCTTCCGCTTCCGACACCTTTTGGCAGCACACGCCGACCGCTTTGCCGGCCTCGATCTGATAATGAGCGACGTCGACCGATTTGTGCATCTTGCCATGGACGCGGTGGCGCACGCCCATCTTTTCGCAATGCGCGCGCATCTTCGCGACATTGCGCTCGAACGCGTCGAGATCGACGATCAGGCAGGGCGTCTGGATCTCGCTCTCATCCATGCCCACCGCGGCGGGAACATCGTATCCGACTTCGAGATCTTGGTGTTTTACGGGCGCGTTCATCTCTGAGGCTCCTTGCGCTGAGGCGATCGTCTAGTTCTGTTCAGGGAGAGCGGCGCGCCAGTCGCGCCGCAATGTGTGGGCGGAAGAGGCTCAGCTCGTCAGCCATGGCAGCTTGTCGAGATCGACATTGCCGCCCGTGACGATCACGCCGACGCGCTTGCCGGCGAAGGCCTCTTTATTCTTGAGGATGACGGCGAGCGGCACGGCGCAGCTCGGCTCCATCACGATGCGCAGCCGCTTCCAGGTGAGCTTCATCGCATCGATGATCTCTTCTTCGGTCGCGGTGTAGATCTCCGAGACGAAATTCGAGACGAAATGCCAGGTCCGCTCCTTCAGCGGCACTTTCAGCCCATCCGCGATGGTCTGCGGCGCGTCGTCGGCGATGATGTGGCCCGCCTTGAAGGAGCGATAAGCGTCATCCGCGTTCTTCGGCTCCGCCGCGACGATCTGGATCTGCGGCGCGATGGTGGAGAGCGTCAGGCAAGTGCCGGAGATCATGCCGCCGCCGCCGATCGGCGCCACCATCATCTCAAGGCCCTCCACCTGTTCGTTAAATTCGAGGCTGCAGGTGCCCTGCCCCGCGATCACGCGCGGATCATTGTAGGGATGCACGAACTCTGCGCCGGATTTCGCCACCACTTCGGCGAAGGTCGCCTCGCGCGAGGAGGTCGAGGGCTCGCACTCGACGATCTCGCCGCCGTAATAGCGCACCTGATCCTTCTTCGCCTGAGGCGCCGTGCGCGGCATCACCACCGTGCAGGGAACCCCGCGCCGCCCCGCCGCGTAAGAGAGCGACAGCGCGTGATTGCCGGAAGAGTGCGTCGCGACGCCAATCTTCGCCGTGTCGTCATCAAGACCGAACACCGCATTACAGGCGCCGCGCACCTTGAAGGCGCCGGCTTCCTGGAAATTCTCGCATTTGAAGAACAGCTCCGCGCCCGTCAGCTGATCGAGATAATCGGAGCGCAGCACCGGCGTGCGGTTGATATGCGGCTTGATGCGCGCAAGCGCGTCGAGCACGTCTTGAAACACTGGGAGATCGAGACCGTCTTCGCCACGCATGATCACGCCGCCTTCTCAAAATGGGTCGAACCGTTCGCGCGCGCGGCGCGATAGTATTCCTGCGCCGCGGCGACGCCAGAGCCGAGGGTGATTGGATAATCTAGATCCATCATCGCCATCTCCAACGTCGCGAGGCCGGAGAGCATCATCGGCTCGGTCATCGCGCCGAGATGCCCGATGCGGAACGCCTTACCCGCCATCGGCCCGAGCCCGACGCCGAAGGAGACGCCATAGACATCGTAGAGGCGCGCCGTCAGCGCGTTGCTGTCGAAGCCCTCCGGCGCCCACACCGCGCTCACTGTGTTGGAGTAGAGCGCGGGCCGCTCGGCGCAGAGGCTGAGCCCCCAAGCCGCCACCGCGCGGCGCGCGCCTTCGGCGGTGCGATGATGGCGCTCGTAAACCGCTGGCAACCCCTCTTCGGCCAGCATCTTCAGGCTCTCGCGCAGGCCGAGCATGATCTGGAGCGGCGGCGTGTAAGGATATCCGCCCTTCGCCGTCGCATTCAGCATATCGCGGAAATCAAGGAAGCAGCGGGAGCAGCGCGCCGTCTCCATCGCCGCGATGGCCTTAGGGCTCACGGCCACGATCGCCGCGCCTGTGTTGAGCATGAAGCCTTTCTGCGAGCCGGTCACGGCGACGTCGACGCCCCAGGCCTCCATCTCGAACGGCATCGAGGCGAGCGAGCTGACGCAATCCACCAAGAGCAGCGCGGGATGCCGACTGGCGTCTATGGCCCGGCGCACCGCGGCGATGTCGCTGAGCACGCCCGTCGCAGTCTCATTATGCGTGACGAGCACCGCTTTGATCTCGCCGGATGGATCCGACGCGAGCCGCGCCGCGAAGCGATCGGCCGGAGCACCTTCGCCCCAGGCGCATTCGAGGATCTCAACATCAAGCCCATGGCGCTGGCACAGATCGATCCAGCGATGCGAGAACATGCCATAGCGCGCGATCAGCACCTTGTCGCCCGGCGACAGCGTGTTCGTCACCGCCGCCTCCCACCCGCCTGTGCCGCTGGCCGGGAAGATCACGATTTCCGCGTCCCTCGATCCGAAGACGCCTTTTACGCCATCCAGCACGTCGCGCTGGAGCGTTGCGAATTCCGGCGAGCGGTGATCCATGCTCTGGGCGCTCATCACTTGCCGCAAGCGATCCGGCGTGTTCGTAGGCCCAGGAATAAAGATCGGGTTTTGCGCGCGCATGATGCCTCCCTCACGTCTTGTCAGCAGGTCTCGTCAGCGGACCGCGTTGATCTGTCGCAGCTCTTATAGCCCTGGCTGAAGCGCGTTTGCAATTTTTTTGAAAATATTTTTCATTTTGCAGATGCGAAGCTATATACCACTGTGAAACATGAAAGATTCTTGTTTTCAAAAATGGAAATAGCTTTCCTTTCCGAGAGAAAACCTTTCCTCGCCCTGGCTGAGGACGCTTGGAGACGACGCCCATGAACGACAAACCAATGCGCCGCCCGCGCGGCCGCCCGAAATCATCCTGGTCCGACGAACCGGCGCCGACCGTCCAGGCGCTCGACCGCGGCCTGCTCTTGCTGAAGGCGCTAGCGAAGAGCGGCTCGCTCGGCCTGAGCGAGCTGGCGATGAGCGTCGGCGTGCCCACGTCCTCGGCTCATCGTCTGATGGCGACGCTCGAGAGCCATGGTTTCGCCTCGCTCGATGAGGCGACGCAGAAATGGTCGATCGGCGTGCAGGCGTTTCGCGTGGGCGCCGCCTTCACCCAAGGCTCGACGCTGATCGAGACCAGCCGCGAGGTGATGCGCGCGCTGATGGAGGAAACGGGTGAGACCGCCAATCTCGCCATGGCCGATGGCGGCGAAGTGGTCTTCGTCAGCCAGGTCGAGACGCAGAACCCGATCCGCGCGCTGTTTCAGATCGGCGCGCGCACGCCGATGCACGCCTCAGGCATCGGCAAGGCGCTGCTGGCGGAGCGGCCGCGAAGCGCGGTCGAGAGGCATCTGGAGGCGCATGGCCTGCCGGACTTCACCGGCAAAACGCTGAGCACGCCGGCGCGGCTCTTCGCCGATCTCGACGCGACTCGCGCCCGCGGCTGGGCGCTCGATGATGAGGAGCGGCATGTCGGCATGCGCTGCGTCGCCGCCACGATCCACAACGTCTATGGCGAAGCGGTCGCCGGCGTCTCCGTGTCCGCGCCGCGAGCGCGCTTCACCGATGAGGTCATCGCCGAGATCGGCCCCAAGGTCCGGCGGGCGGCTGAAGCGGCGACGGAGGCGAGCGGCGGCCAGCGCGCGCTTCCGCCGGATTGAGGGCGGCGCGCGTTTCTTGCGCGCCTTTATCGGATGACGTCGCCGGCGCGCGCGCCATCTCGCTCCGCATGACCATCTCGATCGATGCATGTGCGGCGCCTGACCCGCGCCCCGAAATCAGCGGCGACGCGCCCTGGCCGCCCCATCGCGCCGCCGGCCTCGCGCGGCTCGAAGCCTTCCGCCCCCAAATGGGGCGCGCCTACGCGGCGCAGCGTAATTACGATCGCGGCCCAGGACGCCATACCGGCGTCTCCGGCCTTTCGCCCTATCTGCGCCGGCGCCTCGTGACGGATGAGGAGGCGGTCGCCGCCGCGCTCGGCGCCCATGGCGCCGTCGCTGCGGAGAAATTCATCCAGGAAGTGTTCTGGCGCAGCTATTTCAAAGGTTGGCTCGAACGCCGGCCGAGCGTCTGGCGCGCCTATGTCGACGGCCTGGCCGAGGATCGGGCGCGTTTGGAGCGCGAGCCCGGCCTGGCGGCGGAGATCGCCGCCGCCGAAGCCGGCCGCACCGGCCTCGAGCCGTTCGACGCCTGGGCCCATGAGCTGAACGAGACGGGCTATCTCCATAACCATGCGCGGATGTGGTTCGCGTCGATATGGATCTTCACGCTGAACCTGCCCTGGCGGCTGGGCGCGGATTTCTTCATGCGCCGCCTGCTGGACGGCGATCCGGCGTCGAACACGCTCGGCTGGCGCTGGGTGGCGGGGCTGCACACGCGCGGGAAGGCCTACGCCGCGCGCGCCGCCAACATTGCGAAATACACCGAGGGAAGGTTCGTCGTCGGGCCCGAACGGATTGGCGAAGCCGTTCCGCTCGAGGAGGAAGAGGAGGAGGCGCCGCCGCCCGCCCAAGCGCCGCGCGCGCCGGCCGCGCCGGATCCCAGCGCGCCCAGCGTCTTGCTCATCACGGAAGAAGACTGCCGCTTTGAAGAGAGCCTCAGCGCGGCAGGCTTCGCGCCTGAGCGTTTTCGCGCCGCGGCGATCCTGCCGGCGACCGCATTGCGATCGGAGACGCCCGGCGCCGAAGCGGTGGCCGTTTTCGAGCGCGGTGCGCTGAGCGATCAAGCGGCGCGGCTGTCAGCGCTCGGCGCGCCGGACCCGGTCGAACTCAGCGCCGCCGCACCCGAAGCGATCGCCTCTTGGGCGCGCGAGGCTGGCGCGGCGCAAATCGTGACGGGCTTCACGACGATCGGGCCCCTCAAAGATCGCCTCGACGCGGCGGCGCCGGCGCTCGCGACCGCCGGTTTGCGCTTTGCGGAGCTTCAGCGACGGTGGGACGCGCTGATCTGGCCGCATGCCAGCGCGGGCTTCTTCAAGGTGAAACAGAAGATCCCGAGGCTCCTGAGCGAACTCTTGCTCGATGAGTGAGCGCCCGCGCCCTCATCAGCGCGGCGGCGCGGCGGCTTCAGCCTCCAGCACCGCGGACAAGCCTTCGCGATAGGTCGGATAGGCGAGCGTCACGCCAAGCTCCCGCTTCATCAACGCGTTCGAGACGCGCTTTGATTCCGAATAAAAACTCGCCGCCATCGGCGTCATCGTGGCCGCAGCCTCTTCGAACGGCGTCTCCGGCGGCGGCGTCATTTCGAGGAGCGCCGCGGCGTGGGCGATCACGTCTTGCGGCGGCGCCGGCTCATCGTCGCAGACGTTATACGCGGCGCCCGGCCGCGGCTGGCGCATCGAGGCTTCAAGAATTTGGGCGATGTCGTCGACGTGAATGCGGCTGAAAACCTGCCCATCCTTCACGATGCGCCGCGCCGTCCCGCCGCGCAGCTTGGCGAACGGGCCGCGGCCTGGCCCGTAGATCCCGGCGAGACGAAAGATATGGAGCGGCAAACCATGGCGCTCCTCCACGGCGCGCCAGGCGCTCTCGGCCTCAACACGGTGCCGCCCCCGCTCCGTCGCCGGCGTCAGCGCCGCGGTCTCGTCGATCCAGGCGCCGTGATGATCGCCGTAGACGCCGGTGGTCGAGAGATAGCCGGCCCAGCGCATCGAAGGCGCGGCCCGCTCCACCGCGCGCCCATGACGGCGCAACAACGGATCGCCCGCCGCGTCCGGCCCTGCGGAGACCAAGAGGAACGCGCAGCGCTCCAGCGCCGCCTCAACCGCCGCATCGCTGGGCGCATGCGCGTTGTCGCCGCAAAGCAGCGCCTCCACGCCGTCCGCGCCCATCCGCGCCGCCTTTTCCGGCCGGCGCGTCGTGCCGATGATCCGCCAGCCTTCCTCGCGCGCCCCAAGGCGCCGCGCCAAAGCGGCGGCGCTGTAGCCATATCCGAGACAGAGCAGACTGCGCGCTTCGATCGGGATCGGCTCCGCCATCTTTTCGCACTCCTCTGCGCGCCAAGCCAAGCGGCGCGCTCCGTTTCATACTACGCTGACGGATGAGCGATAGCGGCTTATTCACGGCGCGGCGCCTCGCGCCGCGAACGAATCTTGCGTGGGCCGGCTCGCGCTCAAGCGGTGAGCGCTTAGCGCGGATCGGGCGGCCCGCCGCAGGCCGTGAGCCGCGGCGCCGCAGGGAGAGGAATGATGCCGATTAGTGACAGTCTTGCGTCGCGCTTGCAACGAAGCCGCCGCCAAAGCCGCGCCGGGCGCGCCGCGGCCTTCGCCGTGATCGCAAGCCTCGCCGGCGGCGCCGGCGCCGCGGCGCAGACAAGCGGCGCGTTCTCGGAACCCGCCGCCGCCGACGCCGGGCAGTCGCGTTACGAGCGCTGCTTGGAGCGCGCGCGCTCCGACCCGGATCGCGCGCGGGAGGAGGCTGCGCAATGGCGGGCGGCCGGCGGCGGCGCTTTGGCGCGCCATTGCGGCGCGGTGGCCCTGATCGGCCAAGGCGCCGAGTGGGAGGCGGCGCGCATTCTCACCGAGCTCGGCTCGACGCCGGGCAGCGCGCTGAGCGCCGATGCGCGCGCCTCGATGCTGCGGCTCGCCGGGGACCTCTGGCTCCGGCTCGACCAACCGGACCTAGCGGCGCAATGCTTTGATGCAGCTTTAGGTTTACGCCCAGGCGATCGCGACGGACTGGTCGGCGCGGGGCGCGCGGCGGCGGCCTTAGGCGATATGAGCGCCGCCGAACGCCGCCTGACCGAAGCGCTGATCGCGGCCCCTGAGGACGCTGAGGCGCGCACGCTCCGCGCCGCGGCGCGGCGGCTCCAAGGGCGCTATGGCGAAGCGCTCGAGGACGCGACGCGCGCCACGACAGGCGCGCCGCAAGCGGCCCTCGCCTGGTTCGAGCGCGGCGCGGCGGAGCGCGCTCTGGGCCGGGACGACGCGGCGCGCGAAAGCTGGATCCGCGCCTCCTCGCTCGATCTCGAGGGGCCTGCGGGCGATGAAGCCCGCTTCGGCCTGCAGCGCCTGGACGCCGCGGAGTGAACGCCGCGGCGCGGGGGCGGGAGACGGACCTCCGCGCCGTATCGGCAACGCCGCCGCCAGCCCGCCCGGCCGATCGTTACTCGAACGCCTCAGGGCGTTACCGTTTAAACACCATCCTTGTTTTTGCTTTGTCAGCCTCCCCACGATACCGATAGGGGGAAGTGGGTCGGGCGCGCGATCGCCGGGCGGGTGGAGGCGAGATGATGAGTTTTTCGGCGGCGATCCGAATGGCGGCGATCGGTGCGGTGGCGCTTGGGCTAAGCGCATGCGCGACGAATTCGCCTGAGAATGCGGCGCTTGGCATCAACGATCCGTATGAGAATTCGGTCAACCGAAGCATCCACTCCTTCAACAAAGGCTTCGATCGCTATGCGCTGCGCCCCGTCAGCCAAGGCTATGACGCGGTCACGCCGGGATTGTTCCGCCTGTTGATCAGCAACGCGTTGAACCATCTCGAAGCGCCGCGCGACTTTGCGAATCACATCCTGACGGCGGAGTTCGAATCCGCCGGCCGCACGCTCTTGCGCTTCGCTGTGAATACGACCGTCGGCGCGGGCGGCTTGCTCGACCCAGCGACCGATTTCGAGCTTGAGAAAGAAGACGCCGATTTTGGGAAAACCCTCGCTGTCTGGGGCGCGGGCGAAGGCGTTTACTACGAGATCCCGTTCCTTGGGCCGTCGACGGTGCGGCACACCGCCGGACGGGTCGTCGATCTTGCTCTCGCGCCGACCTCTTACCTCGGCGAGCCTCTAATCGCCGGCGGCGTCGCGGCGGTGGCCGCGGTGGAGGCGCGCGACGATAATCTCGGTGCGATCGACAGCGTGCTCTATGACAGCCCGGACAGCTATATCGCCGTGCGCTCCTTCTATCTCGACGCGCGGCGCGCCTTTGTGACCAATGGAGAGTCCCAAAACCTCGACGACCTTGAGGATTTTTGACCCAAATCGGTCTCATTAACGACGATCTGAGCGGCGAGAGGAGCAGCGTGGCGCATATCGCACCACGCTGTTTGCATGATGGAGGATGGGCATGGCGACAGTGACAGGCGCGTCGGGCGCCGGCGAAACAGGCGCTCGTTGGCGCGCGCGCGCGCGGTGCGGTTTGGGCATGATGATCGGCGCGGCTCTCGCCGCGGCGCTCTGGACGGCGCCGGCGGCCGCCGCGGATGTCGAGGCGGCGAACGCTCTTGTGGAGGACACGGCGGCGCAGATCCTGGATCTGGCCGCGTCGGAGGCGTCGGATCTTGAGAAGCGCCAAAGTTTCGAGGCTCTCCTGAACGAGACGGCGGACGTCGCGCGGATCGCTCGGCTGACCATCGGCCGCCCTTGGCGCGGCCTGACGGACTCGCAAAAGGCGGATTATCAAGCCGCTCTGATCCCTTTCGCGGCCAACCGGTTCGTCAAAAGCTTCGGCGATTTCAAGGGCGGCAGCGTCCGCTACAAATCCTCGACCACCACCAAAGTGCGCGATGAGGAGCGCGTGCTCGTCCGGACCATCGGCCGCCGCCCGGCGAGCGCGGAGGCGACCGATATTCTCTGGGTGGTGACCGAGCTTGAGGGCCGTCCGGTGTTCTATGACGTGCGCATCGAGAACTTGTCGCTCGTGGTGCAGCTCAAGAACGAGATGTCCGGCTACCTCAGCAGCGTCGGCGGCGATTTCGACAAGCTGGTGGCGCTGTTGAGAGAGTCCACCGCGTAGGCTGGGCGCAGGCGCATCGACATGAGGAGCGTCGAATATGCGTGCGGCGCTCTTTTCTTATGGCGTGTGCGATTTTGCTGCGCCCGCTTCGGTGAGCCCTCGCCGAACGCGGACAACGCCCCACGCACGCGCATTCCGCAGCGCGCAGCGCGCAGCCGATCTCGCCCGCGCAAGGCCGCGCTAGCGCGGCTCTCCCGCCGCCGCGTCGGCGTAGTGGCTGCGCGGATCATAAGGCGGCTCCGCGCTGAGCCGCTTGAGGATGTCTTCAAGCCGCACGGGCCGGTAGCCCCACACATCCACCCCAACATCCATCCGTTGCCGGTTCGGCGGCACGGCGCCATGGGTGTGCCCGTGAAGATGCACGGCGCCTTTGAACGCGCCCGGCCATTCGAGCAGCGGGTAATGGCAGAGCACCAGCCGCGTGCGCTCCACCGTGATCTCCAGGAGATCATGCACGCTGCGCCATCGCGGCAGCTTCACGGTGTTCTCGCTGTCGTGATTGCCGCGCAGCAGCACGATCTCGCCGTTCAAACGCGCGAGAACTTTCGCCGCGGGCTTGGAGCCTCGAAAGCAGAAATCGCCCAAATGGTAAACGAGATCGCTCGCCCCGACCGCGGCGTTCCAGGCCTCCACCATCGCTTCATCCATCGCCTCGACATCTGGGAAAGGCCGCGCAGAGAGGCGCAGAATGCCCTTATGGCCGAAATGACTATCTGCGGTGAAGAACACGCGCGGCACCGGCGCGCCCTCCTCCGAACCGCCCGCCGCCGGGGCGGAGCCAGCGGTCATCGCCACAATCCACTCTCCCAATCCATTCGCTCGCGCGCCAAAACCCGCCTTTGCGGCGTCAATGCGGGAAAAGCAAGGCCGTGCGAGGCCGGCGCGCCTCCCGCCCGCAGGCCCGAAAAACGCGCGCCTGCGCCGCGGAATAAGCTCTTGTAACCGCCCGCGGCGCTTGCTACCTACCCTCCTCTGCCGCGGGGTGGAGCAGCCCGGTAGCTCGTCAGGCTCATAACCTGAAGGCCGCAGGTTCAAATCCTGCCCCCGCAACCAAACAAGCCTCGCGCCGCGGTTCCGCGGCCGAGGTTTTTTTTTGTGCGCATCGGCCAAGAGCGCGGCGTTTACGAACATGCGCCCTGTTCACAGACGCGTTCGCGAATGCGAAAATCCAATTTCAGCCCACAGATCTTCCGGCGCTTCGGCGCGCGATCAAGGAGGCGTCCAGATGAGCGACCCCGCCGCAACCGGAGGAGGCTCTGCGGGAGGCTCTTCGGAGCTTGAGCCGCTGCAGAGCTTAAAGGCGCGCGTGATCGCCGCCGGCGACGCCGCATCCGCCTTCGCCCAAGACAGCCCTGAGGATGCGGAAAGCCGCGCCTGGCTCGACCGTCTCACGCGCCTCGTCGACGCCCACGGCGCCGAGGCCGCTTTCGCGCCGCTCCTCATCGTCGAGCCCGTCGCCGGGCCGCGCCCGCCCTTGGACATCGACGCGCTCCGCCGCCTCGCAGGCGACAAGATCAGAGACCCGATGCGCGCGGAGGCGACGCGGCGCGCGATCGCTCTGGTCGACGCCTTGCGCGTCTGGGCGCATCCCGCGCATTTGGCCTTGGCCACGGATGAGCCCGAGCGGCCCTTCAGTTCAATCCTCGCCCTTGAAGCTGCCGATGCATGGCAAGTGCTCGCCTGGGCGTTGCGCGATGAAGAGGCGCGGGAGGCGTATCGCCGCGCGGTTTCGCTGTACGATGAAACGCGGCGCGCAGCGCAAGACGCGTTGAAGAGTGAGGATCCGCATCCCGAAGCCGCGCGGCTTCTGCGCTTCGCCACCAGCAACCTCGCCCATTGCTACGCCAGCATCGGCCGATACTTTCACGACGTCGACAGTATGAACCGCGCCATCGCGATTTACGACGATCTTAAAGCGCAGGCGACAGCCGATGAACATCCTTTCTACGCAAACACGCTGCTCGGCCGCTCCAGCGTGGAGTTGCAACGCGCCGGCGTCACGGGACGACGCGAGGATTACGAGGTCGCGCTCCGCACCGCCGAGGACGCGATCAGCGCGTTTCGCGCCAATGACGACCCTAAGGGCGCGGCGCGGATGCAAAACAACGTCGCGATCATTCTGCGCAACATCGGCGAGATTCTTGGCGAGCCGTCCTATCTCGACAAAGCGATCGAGGCCTTGGACGCCGGATTGGCCGAGACCGATGCGGAGAGCGAGCTGCGCGAGTGGAAGCGGCTTCTCGACAACAAAGCCAGCATTCTCAACACCTATGGCGGCACGTTCGACGCGCCGGACCGGCTGGAGGACGCGATTGAAGCGGCCGAGCGCGCGCTGGCGCGGCTCGATCCGGAGGCGAACGCTCAAGCCTATTGGCATACCCGCGCCATCCGGGCGGACTCGCTGCGCTGCCTCGGAGAGATCCGCAAGAGCCAAGAGGTTTTGCGCCGCGCGCGGGCGGATGCGGCCGAGATCGTCGCCGCTTCCGAAAGCGCGGAGCGCAGCCATGATTGGGCGCGCCATCTGATGATGCTGGCGAATGTCGAACGGTTCCTCGGCATGGTGGAGTTCGATCCGGAGATCCTGACGCGATCGGCCGAGCGGTTGGCGGAGGCGGCTTCGGTGTTCGAAGCGCGCGGGGATGTGGTGCGCCTGGCCAAAGCGCGGGCCAATCGCGTGCTGGCGCTGCTCGACAAGGCGATCATCTTCGACGCCGATGAGGAGCTCGAGGGCGAAGACGCGGCGATCCGCGACTCGCTCGCGGCGTGCGCCGACGCGCAGGACGCCAACGCGCAGAACGCCGACGCGCAGGACACGGTGCTGTCGGCGCGCCTGCGCTTTTTGCTCGGGCTTGTCGAGACGCGCCGGGCCGAGACGCGGAGCGGCGCGGAGCGGCGGACTTTGGCCGCTTCGGCGGCGGCTCTTCTTGAAGAGTCCCTCGGCATGTTCGATCACGCGATCGGCTTCAGGCTCGAGATTCTGACCACCCTGGCGCGCGCCAACGCGCTGATCGGAACGGCGGCGGCCGGAGCGGCGGCGGAACGCGCCTTGGAGCGCGCGCGCGACGACACCATCGCCGCCGTGGCCTCGGCGGGCTCGCCGCTCGAACAGCAAAAGCTCCTGAACCATATCACCGGCGTCGCGGATCTCCTGGCGCTGCTCCGAGCAGAGCGCGGCGACGCGAGCGGCGCGCTCGAGGCGGTGCTCTCCGGGCGCGCGGTGCTCGCGACGACGGCGGCGCTGATCAATCGGTTCATTTTGGAGGCGGGCAGCGAGACGCCGCTGGAGAAGGCGCGGCGCGCCTGGATCGCGAGCGTTCGGCGCCTTGACGCGGTGGCCGAACGGCGGCGCGCGGCGCAGGAGGCGGCTCAGGACGCCGCGCCGACCAGGGCGGGCGACGCTGAGGCGGGGTGGGAGATCGAGCGCCGCGCCGCGGCGGATGCGCGCGATCGCGCGCGGGCCGCGCTGATGGACGCGATGGCCGCGGCGGGCTTGTCCGATCAAAGCGCGCAGCCCACGCTTGCGGCGTTGCGCGAGGCGCTCGCGCCGGGCGGCCGTCTTGTGACGATCTTGGCGACGCCGATCGGAGGCGGGTTTCTCATCATCACCTCTCGCGACGAGCCGGACGGCGCGGCGGCGCCGCTCTTCGCGCCGGCGCCGCAGCTCACCAGCCGCGCCGCCGAGGCGATCGCGCGCGATTGGGAGATCGGCATGAAGCGCTTCGCGGGCGCCGGCCTCTTTCCCAGCGCGCGGGCCGTGGCCCGCTGGAACGCGGTGATCGAGGATGTCTGCGAACGGGTCGGCGCGCTGGCGATGCAGCCTTTGACGCGCGCGCTCGGCCTGCTTGATAGCGGCGCGCCGGAGCCCGGCGCGGATGCCGAGGAGGAGGCGGATGCGAGGGATTTGGCGCTGCTCGCGCCAGGGGTGCTGGCGGCGACGCCGCTGGCCGCCGCATTCGCCTCGGCCGAAGCGCCCGCGGTGCGCGGGCGGCGCCGGCGCGTGCTCGATGATTGGCGGCTATCGCTCTTTCCAAGCGCCGCGGGCTTCATCGCGCAATCGAAGACGAAATCGGCGCTCGAGGGCGCCGCGCCGGAGCTCCTGGCGCTCACCAGCCTTGAAGCGGACGCCGCCATCGCCGGCGCCGGCGCGTCGAACCCGGCATGGGCGGCGTATGACGCCGAGCGCCGGAGCGTCGTCAATGGGGCCAAGCCCGCGGCGGCGGTCGCTGAGGCGCTGGCGACCGGCGTTTCCAAAGCGGGCGCGGCGGATCTCTGCCTCTACGCCCATGGCGTCTGGCGCGCCGGCGAGCCGGAGCGATCAGGCCTGTTGATGGCGGACGGGTCGCTCTTGTCCGTTCCGGAGATCGAACGCTTGCCGCTGCAGAGCGCCCGGCTTGTGGTGATCGCCGCCTGCGAGTCGGCGCGGATCGATTTGGGCCGGGCGCCGGACGAGCAAATGGGGCTGGCGACAGGCTTTCTAAACGCGGGCGCCTGCGGGGTGGTCTCCTCGCTTTGGCGCGTCGACCGGCGCGCCAGACGCCAT
>JBCBCG010000055.1:16000-21162 GCA_038530925.1 Pseudomonadota bacterium | reverse complement strand
GGCACGCCGAACAGACGGTTCCGAAGCGCCGCCGTGTCAAGCTCCGCGACCGCGTACCGCCGCGCGCCGATCCGCGGACCGAGCTCCGCGAGCTCCGCCGGCGCCTCCTGCAGCACACGCCAGGACCCGTCCGCCGACACGTTGCGAACCCGCTCCTCGGGGCCCGACGACGCCGACGCGCACGCGCCCGCCGCCGGCGCCCGCCGCGGCCGAGACTGCGGCCCAGAGCGCGGCCGCGGCGCCGGAAGGGGCGGCGGGAGAGGGCGCGGGCGACGACGCTCCTGAGGATAGCCGCGCGGCGCCGTTGCCCGTTCCGCGTCCGGCGAGCTTTGCGGCGGAGCCGATCGCCGCGACCAGCGCCGCCGCGCGAACGCTGAGCGAAGCGGAGCGCCAAGCCTCCGGCGTCGGCGCGGCGGCCGGAGCGGAGCCGGATGTCGACATCATCGTGCTCGGCGTGCTTTTGGGCGGCGCGGATGAGCGGGCGCTGGTGCGCACGCCTGACGGCGAGAACCGCCGCGTCTCCCGCGGCGACGTCATCGCCGGCTGGAGCGTCTCCGCGATCGGTGAAGATTTTGTGCGCCTGCGCCGCGCCAGCCAGACCCGCGAGTTGAAAGTTCCGCAGTAACGCGGCCCTTTGCGACGCTCCTCAGGCCGGTTGCGGCGCGCGATCTTCGTGCGTCTCTCGGCGCTCCAACCGGCGCAGCGCGAGATCGGTCGCGCCGCCGCCGAGCCAGAAGGCGGTGAGCGCGATCCAGGCGGTCAGCGCGAAAGTGGCGCCGCCGGTGACGCCCGCGCCCACGGCGCAGCCGCCGGCGAGCATCGCGCCGAAGCCCATCAGCGCCGCGCCGATGATCGAGCGCTGCATGTTGGCGACGTCTTTGAAGCCTTCCCAGCGCCACTCGCCGAACGCCGCCGCCGCCAGCGCGGCGCCGAGCACGACGCCCGGCGTGACGCCGAGATCGAAATCCCAGACGCCGTCCGGCGCCAGCACCGCCATCAAGAGATCCGCGGACGGGCCGGAAAAGGTGATGCTCTCGATCGGCGTCGGATCAAAGGTTTGCGCGGCGAGTTGATATGTCAGCCACCAGCCCGCGGCGACCGTGAAGCCGACGCCTGAGCCGAACCAAAGCGTGCGGGCGGAGACCTGGGCTCTCCAGGCGAGGCTGAGCGCCGCCGCCGCCGCCGCGACGCCAAGCGCTAACCCAAACTCAGGGCGCAACCCGATCGAGGCGATCAGATCCGGGTTTGGCCCGCCCGTGGTCCAGAGCCCGGCGAGGCTTTCGCGGAGCGGCGCGAGCGCGCCGTAAAGCGAGGTCTGCGCCGCGACGGCGAAGACCAAGCCGGCGAGCAGCGAGCGCAGATTGCCGCTCGCCGCGAGCACGACGAGCCGCCCCGGGCAGCCGCGCGCCAGGATCATGCCCGCGCCCACCAGCAGCCCGCCGATCACGGCGCCGGAGATCGAGGCGGTGGCGGTGCGCCACCGCGCCTCGGTCAGCTCGAGGCCGCCGGACCAGGAAAGCGCCTGCACCCAGAACACGGCGGTTGAGAAGGCGAGGAGCCACACCGCCGTTTTCGGGCCGATCTCGCCGCGCGCGAACTCCACGACCGAGGCGCGCAGACAAAAGCGGCTTCGCTGGGCGCAGACGCCGAAGAGGGCGCCGACGAGGAGCCCCGCAAGCGCGACGGTCTCCGCCTCGCCGATCCAATCCATGATCGGTGTGAAATCGATATCGATCATTGGCGCGCCTCCGGAAACACGTACTCTTCGTCAAGTGATCCGCGCTGTTGGGCCGCGCCTTGATCTCCATCAGGCGGCGCGCCGCCGCTGGCGCGGCGCTGGACAGCCGCGGCGTCGGCTCGCTAGTGGTTTAGGCGCGATACAAAACTTTCTATCTGAATATGTGCGCCTTTGCGGGGAGGAGCCCCCAGATGCGGCGCCGACGCCCGACAGAAGGCTGCGGCGAAATGAAGCGATGAAAAACAACGAAAAGGGGGAGCGTCATGAGCGTTGGGAAGAGTGCGGAGCGCCGAAACGGAGCGCTGTCGCGGCGCGGATTTCTAACCGCTGCGGCGGCGGCGCCGGTGTTGGGCGCGCCTCTCCTCGGGCCAGGCGCGCTCAGCGCCGCGAGTTTCGGCGCGCCGGTGAGCGGTCAGAATGCGGGCTGGAGCCGGTTCCAACTCGGCGCCTTCGAGATCACCATCGTCTCCGACGGCAATCTGACCATCCCGACCGATGGTCTCGGCGCGAACGCGCCCCGCGAGGCGGTGACCGCGTTTCTCGCTGAGCGGTTTCTCGACACCGAGACGCTCTACAGCCACACAAATCACGTCGTGATCGACACGGGCGCGGCGCGCGTTCTGGTGGATGTCGGTTCCGGCGACAAGTTCCAAACGAGCGCCGGGCGTCTTGTCGCCAATCTCGAAGCGGCGCAGATCGATCCAGCGTCGATCACGCATGTGGCGCTGACCCATGCGCATCCGGATCACGTCTGGGGCATGATGGATGATTTCGGCGATGATCTCCGCTTCGCCGAGGCGGCGTATGCGATCAACGCCGCGGAGTTCGACTGGTGGATGGCCGAAGGCCGCGCCGAAGAAGTCCCGGCGGAGATGCAGGGCTTCGTCATTGGCGCGACGAACGCGCTGGGGCCGATCGCTGAGCGCGCGTCGATGGTGGCGGACGGGGCGGAGATCGTCTCCGGCGTTCGCATGATCGCGACCCACGGCCACACGCTCGGCCATATGTCGGTTCTGGTCGAGAGCGAGGGCGAGGCGCTTCTCGTCGCGGGCGACGCGCTCAACCACGCTTATGTCGCTTTCGAGCGGCCGGACTGGCATACGGGCTTCGACATGGACAAGGAGCAGGCGGTCGCGACGCGCAAACGCCTGCTCGATATGGCTGCGACCGACCGTATCGCTGTCGCAGCGTACCACTTCCCGTTCCCTGGCGTCGGGCATGTCGCGCGCAGCGGCGAGGCCTATCGGTTCATTCCAGCCCAGTGGAGATGGGGTGGTTGAGGCGCCGGCTGCATCTGTGGCGGCGTCGGAGGCGGGCCCTAGGGCTGCGCCAGGTTCGGTGCTTGGGCTCGCGGCGACGCTGACGCTGGTCTCGGCGGCGTCCATGGCGGTGGAGATCGTCGCCGGAAGAGCGCTCGCCCCCTATGTGGGCATGTCGCTCTATAGCTGGACGATCATCATCGCGGTCGTCCTGACCGGGCTCTCCATCGGCCATTGGGTCGGCGGCGTCGCCGCGGATCGCGCGGCCAAGCCGCATCTCTGGATCGGCGTCTCGCTTTTGCTCGCCGCGGCGACGACGATCATCAGCCTCGGCGTTCTGCGTCTCTTGGAGCCGGCGGTCAGCGGCGCGGATCCGATCAGCCATCTGACCGCGCTGACGGTCGCCGCCTTCTTCGCGCCAAGCTTCTTCGCCGGCGTCCTCGCGCCGCTCCTGACCAAAGCGGCGCTCTCCGCCAGCCCGCCCTCGCAACATGGCCGCGTGCTCGGCCTCTTCTTCGCCCTCGGCGCCGCCGGCGCGATTTTGGGCACGTTGCTGGCCGGTCTGGTCCTGATCTCCTGGCTCGGCGCGCGCTGGTCGATGATGTCGATCGGCGCGGTCTACGCGCTCCTGGCGCTGCCCTATTTCCGCGGCGCGCGCGGCCGGGCGCTCGCGAGCCTCGCCGCTGCGGCCGCGCTTGCGCCCGGGGCTTTCGTCTCCGCGCCGCCTTGCGCGCGAGAGAGCGGTTATTACTGCATCCGCATCGATCCGATCCGTCTTCCCGCAGCGAGCCTCGCCGGATCGCGCGTCGCCGCCGAAGCCGGGCCCGAAGAGGAGGCTGCGCGCGTGATGGCGCTCGATCACCTCGCGCATGGCGTCAATCACCGCGACGATCCCCTGCTGCTGCTCTCGCCTTACGTCCACGGCGTCGACGAGCTGATCCGTCGGCGCTTTCCCGGCCCGTCGCTCGATGCGTTCTTCATCGGCGGCGGCGCCTACACGCTGCCCCGCGCCTGGCTCGCCCGCTACCCGACAGGGCGGATGGTGGTGGCGGAGATCGATCCGGACGTGACCCGGCTCGCCCATGAGCGGCTCTGGACGCCGCGCACGGCGCGCCTTGAGACGATCGTGGGCGACGGGCGGCAAGCGCTGCGGACCTTGCCGCCCGACCAGCGCTTCGACGTGATCTTCGGCGACGCGTTCCACGACATCTCGATCCCGCAGCATCTGACCACCGACGAATTCAACGCCGCGGTGAAGGCGCGGCTGCGCCCTGGCGGCGTTTATGTCGTGAACGTGGTGGATCTGTTGCGCGCGCCGCGCTTCATGACGTCCTTCGCGCAGACGCTGCGGCGCCGCTTCGCCTCCGTCGAGCTTTGGATCGATGTCGCCGAGATCGGGCCGAACGAGAAGCGCACCACCTGGATCGTGCTCGCCTCCGACGCGCCGAGCCGGTTCGACGATCTTGAACGCGAGGGGATCGAGTCGCGCTACGGGCCTCGCCGCCGCTGGGCGCGCCTTCCCGCCGAGGCGATGATCAACGCTGTGGGCGCCGAGGCGATGGTGGTGCTGACGGACGACTATTCGCCGGTGGGACGGCTCTTGGCGCCGGTGCTGCTGAGCGCTGACGCAGCCGAATGATCGGGTCCGCCGCGCCGTATCTGAACTGCGCGACTATAAGCCGGCCGCGTCCTGCGCGATCTCGTCGAGCAAGGCTTCGACCTCTTTCATCGGGCCTTCGGGCATGGTGCGATAGCCGATTTGCACCGCGCCGCCTTCAGTCGCTTCGGTGACGAACACGCCATAAGGGCAATGCGCGACATTGGTCGGATCGGCCTCCATCACCTTCCGCGACAGCTTTGCGGAGCAGAAGAGATAGATGTTCGCGTTGGCGAAGATCACCGTCTCGCCGCCCACATCCTCCATGGTGCGGTTCAACATCGCGCCGACATGGCTGACATAGTCGATCACCAGACCGCGATCGACGATGGCGTTCTCCACGCCGAAGGTCGCGTCGCCAAATTCGCCGTTAAAGTCATAGAGCTTGAAATCATCGGCGGCGGCGATCGCCGGCGCGGGGGCCCCCCAGGACACCCCAACAAGTTTATTAAATTGGGAAAAACATCCACACCGCGCGGGGCCCCCGCGCGGCGCCCCCCCGCGCCAA
>JBCBCG010000055.1:0-15990 GCA_038530925.1 Pseudomonadota bacterium | reverse complement strand
CTTCATCCGGCGCCGTGCCGCGCGGGCGGCGCCAGCCGTCGCGAAACGAGCGCGCGGATCGCTCCGCACGCTCGCACCTCATTGATCAGCCGAACATGTCCGAGGTGATGCCGGCGTACCAGCCAAGGCTTTCCTCATAGGTCTGCTTGCGCAGCGCCGCGTCCTCGCCGGTTTGGCTGATGAAGCCGTCGACCTTGGCGATCTTGTCTTCGCCCGCCTCATAGCTCGCGCCGACCTTCACGCCGTCCTCCGTCGCGATCAACGACCAGCAGGTGTTGGAGTATTTGGCCGGGAAGACGCGCGATCCCGTGAGCGCGCCGCTGATCGCCATCGCCGCGACTTTGGCCTGGCTGTTGGCCGAATAGCCGGATTTCGGCATATCGCCGTTCTGGGTCGCATCGCCGAGCACATAGATCGCCTCGTCCATCGCGCTTTGCATCGTGCCGGGCATGATCGGGGCCCAGCCCGCCTCGTTGACAAGGCCCGCCGAGGCGGCGATCTGGCCCGCCTTCATTTTCGGAATCGCGTTGCAGACATCCGCTTTGACGACTTCTCCGTCGACCACGACCTCCATATCGTCCGGCCGCACTTCCTCAACGGCGCCGAAGGCGCCGCCGACCCAATCGACCATTCCCGCGTAATGCGTCTCCCAGCCTTCTTGGAACAACGCCATCTTCGAGAATTTTTCTTTCGGATCGAAGATCAGGATTTTCGCGGTCGGGTTCTTTTCTTTCAGAACATGCGCCACCATCGAGACGCGCTCATACGGTCCCGGCGGGCAGCGATACGGGTTCGGCGGCGCGATCATCACATAGGTGCCGCCTTCGGGCATCGCCTCGATCTGCGCTTTCAAGAGCTGGGTTTGGCTGCCGGCCTTGAAGGCGTGAGGCATTTTGTTCTGCGCGCTCAGATCCCAGCCCGGCAGAGCGTCGTCCACGAAATCGATGCCCGGGCTCACCACGAGCGCGTCATAAGGCGCGGCGCCGCCGCCGGCCAGCGCGACGGTCTTGGCGTCGCGATCGACGCCGGTCGCCCAATCATGCACAACATTGATGCCGTATTCGGAGACAAGCGTGCCGTAGCTGTGACCGATCGAGGCGTAATCGCGGAAGCCGCCGATATAGAGGTTCGAAAAGAAGCACGTGTAATAGGCGCGCGAAGGCTCGATCAGCGTCACGTCGATCGCGCCGTCGGAGTCTTTCGCGAGATACCGCGCCGCGGTCGCGCCGCCGGCGCCGCCGCCGATCACCACGACCTTGGGCCGGGCCGCGCCCAGAACCGACGGCGCCGACAGCGCCGCCGTCGCGCCCGCGGCGACGCCGATGAAGCCGCGTCTCGTCACATTGATCGTCATGATGCACCTCCCAGGTGTTGTTTCATTCTCGTAGAGACTGACCGCTTCTGCGTTATTCCTCAACACCTTCGAAGTAAGCGGCGAGGCCGGCGATCTCTTCATCCGAAAGCCGGCCCGCCATCATTTGCATCACCGGATGCGGCCGCGCTTTCACTTTGTAGGCTTGCATGGCGATCACGAAATCCTCCGCGCGCCAGCCGACGATGGAGGGAATGCCTTCATCCGCGCCATCGGCGAGATGGCAGGTTTTGCATTCCGAGGAGAGATACTCGCCATAGGCCGCGTCGCCTTTGATCGCAAGGATCTCCGGCGCGACATCCGGGTCCGTCGGCAGCGCAGTCGGCGCGCTTTCGGGAATGTCGCGCGGATTGGCGGAGTAGATGCGGAGGAAAGCGATGAGATCGGCGCGGTCGCCCGGATCCTTCACGCCGCGAAAGCGCATCGTGGTTTTGCTGACCAGCGATTTGGGGTTCTCGATATAGATCTCGAGCGTCTCTCGCTCCCAGGTCAATCCATCCGCGCCGGCGCGCCGCATCGCTTTGGAGTATTTGAACGCCTCGAAGCTCGCGGCGCGGCGGCCGAACAGCTCGTTCAAATGCGGCCCGGTCTTGTGCTCCGCCTCCGGCCCGATCGCATGACACGATGAGCATTTCAGCCAGATCTCGGCCCCGCGTTCGGCATCGCCGATCTCCTCCGCCGCCGCGGGCGGAGCCAGCGCCGCCATCAACGCCAGCGCGCCGAAGCGGATCGTCCAAGAGCGCCGCCTCACCACGCTCACTCCGTCACGTCGGCCGCCGCGACGACGACGGCGCTCGAGATCATCGTCTCGCCCTCAGGCGAGAGGCCGAGCGACGCGTCTCTTTGGACGGCGCCCTCGATCAATTTTGGCGCGAGAGAGGCGTCCTCATCGTCGGTCTCCGGCGTCACATCGATGATGACGGCGCGTTTCAGGATCTCGACCGTCTCTTTACAGTCGGTCATGCAGACCTCGCGCGCGCCGAACAGCGGGCTCTCCGCCCGATCGTCCATGAAGAAATTTTCTTCATTCGGGAGGCGCACTTCGGTGAAGTTCTCGTTCGAAAGCTCGAAGTCGTCCTCAACGAGGTCGTTTGAATAGAGAATATAAGCGGTGATAGCATAAACCTCGTCATCGCTCAGCGACTGCGCGTTGCCGAAAGGCATGGCGCGGTGCACATAATCATAGACGGTGGAGAGATACGGCCAATAAGAGCCGACCGTCTTCACCGGATCGTCGGTGTCGAGCGTGCCGAGGCCGCCCGCCAGCACCGGCCAGCGATCGACCCCTTCGCCGAAATCACCATGGCAGCTCGCGCAGAGATCCACGAACAGCTCTTCGCCGGTCTCGACATCGCCGCTTCCCACCGGCAGGCCCTGGCCGTCCGGGCGGATATCAATGTCCCAGGCGGCGATCTCCGCCTCCGTCGCCGCGCGGCCGAGGCCCAGAGTGTCCGCCGCCGCCGGAGCGGCCAGCGCCGCCGCGGCCGCCGACAGGGCGAGCGCCTTAAGAAATCTCGACATTCTCGGCCTCTCCCTTCTCATTCACATACCAGGTTTGGATGCCGTTATTGTGGTAGATCGAGTTCTCGCCGCGCACTTCGCGCAGCTCGTCTTTGGTGGGCTGCACCGTACCGGTGGAGCAATGCGCCCGGCTCTGCAGCAGCAGCGGCTCGCCGCGCCAGGTGAACTCATGATAAAAGCGATGCATGGATTTGTTCAGGCTCGGCCCATCGATCCGCGCCTGCACCCAGTTCTTTCCGCCATCGAGCGTGACGTCGACGCGCGGCACGGTTCCGCGGCCCGACCAGGCGACGCCGGTCAGCACCGCCGGCCCGTGCCCATGCGCGATCGGCGCTTGCGGGCTCGGATTGGTGATGACCGATTTGACGTCCATCTCCCAGGTGAAGCGGCGGGCTTTGCCGTCGGCCAGGAGATCGGTGTATTTGCTGGTCTCTTCGCGGTGATGCCAGGGCTTGTCGCCCACCTCGATGCGGCGCAGCCACTTCACCCACATGTTGCCTTCCCAGCCCGGCACCACCAGCCGCGCGGGATATCCTTGCTCGGGCCGCAGCGCTTCGCCGTTCATTTTGAAGGCGATGAGGCAATCATCGAGCGCTTTCTCCATGGGAATGGAGCGCGTCATCGCGGAGGCGTCGGAGCCTTCGGGCAGGATCCAGGCGCCGCTCGTCTTCACGCCCGCTTCGGCCAGCACGTCGCTCAGCTTCACGCCGGTGTACATGACGTTGTGGATCATCCCATGCGTGAACTGGCAGCCGTTAAGCTGCGCGCCGCGCCACTCCATGCCCGTATTCGCCGCGCATTCGAGGAAGTAGATGTGGTTCACGCGCGGGAAGCGCTTCAGATCCTCGATCGTGAAGACAAGCGGCCGCTCCACCAGCCCGTTGATCATCAGCCGGTACTCGCCCGGATCCACCTCGGCGATGCCGGAGTGATGCCGCTCAAAGCAGAGGCCGTTCGGCGTGATGATGCCGTCAAGTTCATGCAGCGGCGTGAAGTTGATCGAGGAGACGGTGTCCGCGGTCAGCCAGGGTACGTTCTTGCGCACCACATGCGCTTCATATTCCGACGGATAGCCGTAAGGCCGCGCATCGACGCCTTCGCCAAGCGCCTGCGTCCAATATGGCAGCTCCGTGATCGCCGGATCGTCCGCCCGGGCGACGGTCGCCGCCACAGTGGTCGCGCCGGCGGCGATGCCGCCTGCGAGAAACCCGCGGCGAGACGAAGTCTTCTTCAGAATGTCGTCTGTCATGGTCTCTGTCCTGTCTCTCTCACGCGTCTCGTCAGGCGCGCGCCGCCGCCGGCCTTCGGCCGAACCGCGCGGTTACGCGCCGATCACTTGAACGGATTGGTTGGGGTCGACTTGGATGACGCCCTTGCGCCGCACATAGGCTTCGACGACGTCGAAGATCGGCGGCCCTTCGGTGCTTTCGTTCACGGACGCCCAGCCTGAGACGACATAAGTCTTCGCCGGGTCGATCGGCTCGCCGGTCTTGAGCAGCGTCATCTGGCTCACGCGCGAGCCCATCGGCCGGCCGACATCGATTGCGTAGCCCATGCCGCCGACGCGGACCATGTCGCCGCCCTGCTGGAAGTATGGATCCGGATTGAAGAGGTTGTCGGCGACGTCCTCAAGGATCGTCTTCAACATCTCGCCCGTCATCTCGGAGCGATAGGCCGACGGATAGCTCATCGCCGTGACGTTGAAGAGATCCTCGCGCGTGATCGGATCGCCCGGCAGCAGGCTCGGGCCCCAGCGGAAGCCGGGGCTGAGCGCGATATCCGCCTCGCGCTCCTCGATCAGCGCGTTGCAGATCAGATCGTCCCAAGTGCCGTTAAAGTTGCCGCGGCGGTAAAGCAAGCTGTCAGTCGTGCCGAGCACCTCGGTCAGCGCGGCGAGATGCGGAGCGCGCTCCGCCTCAATGGCTGCGGCCATCTCCGCATCCGGCTCGATCACATCGGCGAAGATCGGGATCAGCTTGTGCCGCAGCGCCTTCATCCGCCCGCCCTCGATCTCGCAATCGATGCGCGAGACGAACTTGCCGCAGGAGCCGGAGGCGATCAGGAAGGTGTCGCCCACCTGCACCGGCTCGGGCAGCGCGTCATGGGTGTGGCCGGTGAGGATGACGTCGATGCCGGACACCTGGCTCGCGACCTTGCGGTCGACGTCGAAACCATTGTGGCTGAGCATGACCACCAGCTCCGCGCCCTCGGCGCGCACTTCGTCGACCATCTCCTGGATCCGCTCTTCACGGATGCCGAAGGAGAGGCCTGGGAACATCCAGCGCGGATTGGCGATGGGCAGATACGGGAAGGCTTGGCCGATCACCGCGACCTTGGCGCCGCCGCTCTCGAACATCTTGTAAGGCTCATAGGCCGGCTCATCCCACTCGGCGTCGAAGATGTTCGCGCCGAGGAACGGGAAGTCGAGGCTCTCGACGATCTCGTCCACGCGATCGCGGCCGAAGGTGAACTCCCAATGCGAGGTCATCGCCGCGGGCTTCAGCAGGTTCATCACATTGACGACGTCCTGCCCGCCGCTTTGCTCCGAGGTGTAGGAGCCGTGCCAGGTGTCGCCGCCATCCAGAAGCAGCGCGTCCGGCCGCTCGGCCCGGATCGATTTCACCACGGTCGCGACGCGGTCGAGCCCGCCCATCTTGCCATAGCCTTTGGCGAGCGCGGCGAAATCCGGATAGCTGAGCGCATAAGCTTCGGGCGAGCCCGGCTGGATGTCGTAGAGCTTCAGAAAATCGGCGCCCGTGACATGGGGCGGCAATCCACTCGCCTCGCCGACGCCGATATTGATCTCCGGCTCGCGGAACCACACCGGCTTCAGCTGCGCGTGCAGGTCCGTCATGTGGATCAGCGTGACCGACCCGAGCGGATCGAAGCTGAGAAGATCGTCCTGGCTCAGCCGCTGCTGCGCCGCCAGGCGGCCCCATTGGCCGACGCCGGAGGCGCCGACGATCGCCGCGGCGGCGACGGTGGCTTGAAGAAAATCGCGGCGTGAAATCATTGGAAACCGCCCCTATCGCAATGAGCAATCGTTCGAGGTCCGAGGCGGCGCGCAATCTGCGCAGAGCTCCGCCGGCGGGGTTGGGCCAAAAGGCCCAACCCATTGGTTTTCAAAAGATGTTAAGCGGTGACGCTTAGTTGCGGACGGCTGGCGTCTCGATGCCGAGCCCCGCGCCGCGGGAGGCGAGATAGATCTCCAGCGCCGTGAACTCGTCCGATCCCCGCTTATACGGCGTGGCGCGGATGTTCTTCATGCAGCCGGAGAACCGCCGGTGCAGCGAGCCCAGCCCCTGCCATTTGAAGCGGTAGGTCGGAAAGCCGTTGATGTTGCCTTGGCTCAAATGGTCGGCGCGGATGAAGTTGCCGTAATTGTCCTCATGACATTGAGAACACGCCATATCAAGCTGTCCAACACGGGTGTAGTAAAGCTCTTCGCCCTTCTTCACCCAATCGGCCATCGGCCCATCGGTCTGCACCGTCATCGGCATCCCGCGAGACTGCATGCCGACGAGCGCGGTCATGGCGAGCATCTCGGCGCTCTCCCATTTCCACGGCTCAGCGCCTTGATGTTCGGTGACGGACCAGTTGATCCAATCCTCGAGCGTCCAAGGCTCGCCGGCGGCTTCGTTCCAGCGCGGCATGTTCGCGCGCAGGCCCGCCATCGATTCCACATCGCCATGGCAATCGGCGCAAGACTGACCCGAAGAGCCCGCGGCGGTCTCCCAGATCTCGATCGCGTACTCCACCGCGACCATGGCTGGGTTCTCGAAATCATCCGCCTGGAGCGATTGCGTCTCGTCCGTGCGGAAGCGCCAGCCGGAATACACCGTGTCCAGCGGATGATCCGCGCCGGGCTTCACTTCCGTCGTGATCGCGACGCCTTCGATCTCCAGCGCATCCTCATCAGGGCCTGGCCCCGCCAGCGCCGTGGCGACGAAGCCCGCCGCCGCCAGAGCCGCCGCGCAGCAGCCTGCAAGCGTTTTTTTCACCGCCTTCCTCCCTTTGATCTTGTTTTTCTTACGCGGTGACGGCGATCGATTTTTCGATGTCGTAGACGGCGCCGTCGTCATCGGTCCATTCGAAGCGCACGGTGCCGGCTTCCGGGACGACCATGTCGAATTCGAAATACGGATTGGCCGAAACCGCCGGATCGATGGTGAAGTCGACAACCGTCTCGCCATTGAAGGTGGCGACGAATTTGTTGATGATCTTGCGCGGGATCAGCTCGCCGGTTTTGCGGTCTTTGCGTTGACCTGATTCCATCGGGTGGCTGATCAGCGTCTTGATGGTGATCGTCTCACCGGCCTTGGCTTTCTTCGGCACTTTGACGCGAGGCTTCACTTTCGCCATGGGATAATCCTCCTGGAACTTTGAATTAGCCGCCGCAGCCGCCGATGGTGACTTTCACAGTGCGCGAGCCCTTCACGAACGAGCCGTCTTCGAGCTTCGCCACCGCCACGATGTTCTGCGTCTTCGCGAGGCGGATCCGCGTGGAGGCGGTCGAGGCCGTCGCCAGCTTGCCGAAATTGAAGGTGGCGACGCCCGGGTTCGGGTTGCCATCCGCAAGGATCAGGATCGAGGCCGCGCCAGCCGCGCCCACCTCGATCGGCACCGTGTTGCCGTTCTCGGCGATCTCGGGCGCGCCGATCTCCACGCCGCCCTCGGTCACCGCCGCGCCGCCGGTGAAGGCTGCGATCGCCTCATCCATCGCCGCTTGCTCGGCGGCGAGCGCTGGAAGCGGCAGCGCCGCGGCCGCCGCAGCGCCGGCTCCGATCAGCAGCGCGTCTCGTCTGGTCAGCTCCATTTCATCCTCCTGGTTTCACGCGCTCCAAGGTTGGAGCGACGCCGCTATTCCTTCAGCGTGAGCAAATAGGCGACGACATCTTCGACCTCTTCCGCGGAAAGGATCGTCTTGCCGGCGAACTTCTCATGGGTGCGCGCGCCGTTCTCCGTGCGGTAGAATGACGGCATGATCGTCCCTTCGAACATCATCTTGGCGTTGACGATGATCCCGCGCAGCTCCGCCTCGGTCCACCGATCCGCGACGCCGTCGAGCGATGGGCCCACCTCGCCATGAAACGACTCTTCTTCGAGATCCGCGTTCTGGTGGCAAGCCAAACAATTGCCCAGCTTGCGCCCGGCGAACCATTCGCGGCCCTTCTCCGCGTCGCCCGCAGCGCCGGTGAGAGAGGCGGAGACGGCGCCATCGGCGAACGCGACGGTCTCAGGCGTCACCGGCCCGGCGAAAGCCGCGCCGCCCATCGCGGCCGCGGCGGTGAAACCGAGCAGAGTTTTTTTCATTGATGTCCTCCCACACGCCTTTGGCGCAATCTTCTGTTTATTACGAGACACCCTGCGCAGCGGAACTTCAACGTCATAAATTCAAGGACGCGAATTTGTCGCACAGCGCCGGCGTCGGCGCTCCGCCGCATTCAGCGCTCCGACAACTTCCGTGCGTGATACTTCTGGAAATGCTCGTCGCTGGCGTAGCCTTTCTCCGCCACCCACTGGAACATGTGCAGCGTGGTGCCGCGCTCGAACGCGCCCGGCATCACCGCCACCGCCGCCGCGCCCGCCACGGCGTCCTCCGCCGCGTCTTCCGGCATGAAGAGAATCGTCGGCGTGAACATCACGCCCCAGCGCTTGGCCATCTCCTTCTCCGGCAGCGCTTCGCCGTCGAAATCCGTCACCTCTTCATCGCCGAACAGGTTCATCTGCACGACGACGAAGTTCTCATCGATGTAATTCGAGATCTCAGGGTCGGAGAACACGGCTTCATGCAGCCGCTTGCAGTAGATGCAGCCGCGCTGCTCGAAGATGACGGCGAGGCGCTTCTCCGCATCGCGCGCGGTCTCGAGATCTTCGGTCATGTCTTTGAAGGTGACGGCGAACCATGGCTGCTTGTGGAGGCCGTCCTCACCGATTTCAACGGCGTTCGCGGCGCTCAGCGGCGCCGCAGACAGAAGCGCCGCCAGCACCGCGGCGACGCCGCGGTTGATCCATCGTCTCATCTCTGTCCTCCCAAGCGGGCGGCGCGCGCCGCCGGCGGTCGTTCTTGGTGTTTGGTTATTGGATCGTGCCGATATCGGGCGCGATCGTGAGCATCCATTCGGCGATCACGCTCACACTGTTGGTGGCGATCAATGCGCCGAAGCCGATCAAAAGCGCGCCCATCACGCGCTCGACCATCGCCAGATGTTTGCGGAAGCCTTTCGCCCAACGCAAGAACGGCCCGATGAAGAGCGCCGCTAGGATGAACGGCGCCGTCATGCCCACGGCGTAGGCCAGCAGCAAGAGGCCGCCCTCCATCGCCGTGTCCGAGGCGCTCGCCGTGAAGAGAATCGCCGCCAGCACCGGCCCGACGCAGGGCGTCCAGCCGAAGGCGAAGGCCATGCCGACCAGAAAGGCGCCGAGATAGCCGAGTTTGTGCTCGGTCCCGAGATCGAAGCGCGCTTGGCGATAGAGCAGACCGATCCTGAAGACGCCGAGAAAGTGCAGGCCGAGCATGAAGATCATCGCCGCCGCGGCGTAGCGGAGCACGTCGAACCACTCTCGCAGCTGCTGGCCGATCAGCGTCGCGGTCGCGCCGAGACCGACGAAGATCACCGTCACGCCGAGCGCGAACAGAACCGACGAGATCACCACGCGCCGCCGCGCGCTCTGGTCGATCGCGCCCTCCGGCGTCATCGCCGAGAAAGAAACGCCGGCCAGGTAGCAAAGATAGAACGGGACGATCGGCAAAATGCAGGGCGACAGGAAAGACAGCAGACCTGCGAAAGCTGCGGCGCTATAACTGATGTCGAAGCTCATGGGCGACGTCTCGACACATTAAAATATTCATTTTTGGATAATTATTAGAACATGGTTCCACGTCAATGGAGGCTCGCCATGGTGAGGCGAAACGTCCCTAGCGCCGCAAGGCTGATTTGCGCGGCGTGCATGCTGGCGCTCGCGCTGGTTTTCACACCGAGACCGGCCATTAGCGCTGAACTCGTGATGGTTGAAGAGAGCTTTTGTGAATGGTGTGAGCTTTGGAATGAAGAAATCGGCGTTGTCTACGCCAAAACGGAAGAAGGCGAACGCGCGCCTCTACGCCGGGTTGAGATGCGCAGCGCTGAAATGAAAGCGATGACTTTCAAAATGCGGGTTCAGTACACACCTACGTTTATTCTGATGGAGGATGGAGCTGAAGTTGGACGCATTGAAGGATATCCCGGAGAAGACTTTTTTTGGGGCATGTTGCAGGGTCTTTTGAAAAAACTCCCAGCAACGGACGCTGCGACGCAGTGAAGCTTGGTTGTCGTGGGAGCGAACCTCTACTCTTCGCAGCCGGTATTTTCGGGGAGGGGGCCTGTCTCTGGCGGGGCGGACGCGTTTCTCGGGCGCAGAGAGGTCATCTTGGAGAGAGCGACGGCAGATGAGCCTTCCCGCCTTCGATAAAGGTCTCGACGAGGCCGAGCTGAACGAGATGCTGGAGAATGCTCGGCGAGCGACCAGCTTTCTCAAGGCGCTCGCGCATGAAGGGCGTCTGATGATCCTGTGTCATCTCGCCTCTGGTGAAAAGTCGGTCACTGAACTTGAAGAGTTGCTCTCCTCACGTCAGGCTGCCGTGTCTCAACAGTTGGCGCGGCTCCGTCTAGAAGGGCTGGTCGAATCTCGACGGGAAGGGAAGACGATCTTCTATCGCCTTGAGGATGATCGGGCGCGGCGGATGATCGAGACGGTCTACGACCTTTTTTGCGGAGACGACGCCGACGCCCAATAGCCCAATGGGGAGGGGCGGCGATGATGGCGATGTCCGATGCGGCGCAGGCGGCGATGGCCGGCCTTTTCGGCGGCGTGTTGTTGGGCTTGGCCGCGCAGCGCGGCCGGTTCTGCACGCTCGGCGCGATCGAAGACGCGGTTTACGCCCATGATTACAACCGGGCGCGGATGTGGGCGGTCGCCCTCTGCGTTGCGATCGCTGGCGTGTTCGGGCTTGAGGCCGCCGGCGCGTTGACGCTCACCGAGACCGCTTACGCGAGGCATGTCTGGAATCCGGCGGCGAGCATCGCCGGCGGTTTGATGTTCGGCTACGGCATGGCGATGGCGGGCAATTGCGGCTTCGGCGCGCTCGCTCGCATGGCCGGCGGCGAGATGCGCTCTCTGGTGGTGGTCGTCGTTATGGGCGTCTCGGCTTATATGGCGCTGGTCGGCCCGCTCGAGCCGCTGCGCCTCGCGCTGTTCCCGCCGGAACACGCCGCGCCGCTCACGCCGCCCGGCGTCGCCCATGACGCGGCGGCGCTGCTTGGGATCGCCCCAGCCGCGATCGCGGCGCTGATCTCGGCCGCGTTTTTGTCGGTGGCGCTGGCCTCGCCATCCTTTCGCCAGGCGCCCGCGATGATCGCTTGGGGCGTCTGCGTTGGGATCGCGGTGACGTCCGGCTGGTGGGGCACGGCGGTGCTCAATGAAGCCAGCTTCGATGCGACGCCGGTCGAATCGCACGCCTTCACCGCGGCGTTGGGCGAGACGCTGCTGTATTTGATGACCTCCGATGGCGGCGGCGCCGGCTTCAGCATCGGCTCGGTCGCGGGCGTCTTGCTGGGCGCTCTTCTCGGCAGCCTCTGGTCGAAACGGTTCCGATGGGAGGCGTGCGACGATCCAAGAGATTTGCGCCGCCATATCTTCGGCGCCTTCCTAATGGGCGTCGGCGGCGTGATCGCCATGGGCTGCTCCATCGGCCAAGGCATGACGGCGTTCTCGGTCCTGACGTGGAGCGCGCCGGTCGTCGTTCTCTCGATCATCGCCGGCGCGGCGCTCGGGCTGCGGCATCTCGTCGAAGGCGGCCCACGCCTGCCGCGCCTCGCCGTCGGCGGCCGGATCAAGCAAGGCTCTGGCGCGTTGGAGCGGCGCTAAGCGGCGCTGAGCGGCGCGCGCTATTCGAACTCCATCTGCTCGAAGACGCGGCCGGCGTTCCGCGCCGCGAGCTCCCAATAGGTGTGCGCGTCGCGATACCGGCTCTGATCGATCTCGAACGCGTCCTGCAGCCCGCCGCCCGCCTCCAAAATCGCCGCCACCTCGCTCCGCAGGAACTCGATATAGACGCGCGTGCCCGCATCGACCGCCGCGAAATCAGTCGGCCCGCCATGGCCCGGGATGATCGTCATCTCCCGCGCAACTTCGGCGAACGCCTCCCAGCTTTCCAGCCAGGCGGCGGTGTCGGTTTCCTCGAAGATCGGCGGGATGCGCACATGAAAGGCCATGTCGCCGGCGATGATCACATTGCGCTCCGGCACGATGACGGAGATGTCGCCCGGCGAATGGGCGGGACCGAAATTCTTCAGCACCGCGGTGACGCCGCCGAGATCGAGCGTCATCTCATCCTCGAAGGTCTGGTCGACCTCCGGGATCGTCGTGCCCTCCGCCCGGTCGCGGTTATAGCCCTTCATTCGCTCGAGAATGTCGAAGCCATCCTCGTCGAACACAGCCGCCGCCTCGTCTTGCGCGATCACGGGCACGCCTTGGGCGCGCCAATAGCTCATGCCGAGCATCGCGTGGCCTTGGCCGTTCTCCGCCACCGCGAACAAGACCGGTTTATCGGTGCGCTTCTTGATCTCGCCATGCATCGCTTCGGCCAGGCGCCAAGAGGCGCCGCCATTCACCATCAAAACGCCGGTCTCGCCGATCACGAAGGTGAGGTTGTTGTTATGTCCGGCGTTCTCATAGGTCGGCGGCTGCGTCGCGCCGATCGCGGACCAGACGCCCGGAGCGACCTCCACCGGCGCGGCGTAAAGATCCGAGCCTTCGAGCGCGTCGACCGGGCCATAGAGCCCTGCGGCGACCGGGTTTTCGGGCCGCTCTTCCGCATAGGCGGTCGAAAGCATGGCGCTGGCGATCAGCGCGCAGAGGAGGGGAGAGCGGCGGCGATGCGTCATGGCGTCCTCGCGAAGCAGCGGAAAGACGCAGACATTCCGATGTTTTATCGGCTCCATCAACCACGCCGCGGCGATCGGCCTCGGCGCTGCAGAGCCTCAGAGATCGAGATCGGTCAAGCGCGCCGCGACGAAGGCGCGCATATCGCCGCCGCTGAAGAGATGGCCGCGCACGCCCGCCGCGGCGGCGGCCTCAACGTCGCTCGGCTTGTCGCCGATCAGATCCGAGGACGAAGCGTCGATTTGCAAGGCTTTGATCGCGCTCAACAGCATCCCCGGGGCGGGTTTGCGCGCGGGAGAGTCGCGATCGTATTCGGGCAGCGGCGCGCCGGGCAGATAAGGACACATCTCGATGCGATCGATGCGCGCGCCTTGCGCTTCCAACGCGCCCGTCATCCGCTCATGCAGCAGCGCGACGTCGGCTTCGGTGAAGTACCCGCGGGCGACGCCTGATTGGTTCGTCACGACCACGACGGCGCGCCCCGCCTGGTTCGCCGCCGTGATCACCGCCGCGATCCCGGAGATGAACTCGAAGCGGTCCCAAGAGCCGACATAGCCGTGATCGACGTTGATCACGCCGTCGCGGTCGAGAAACAAGGCCGGCCGGCTCATGGCGACGCCGGCACAGCGAGCAGGCGATCCGCCTCGGCGACCACAGTCTCAGGGGCGAGGGCGCGCATGATCTCAAGCTCCTCGGGATGCGATTCCCAGCCGTAATTAATATAGCCCGCCGCCGGGTGCGGCGCATCGAGCCCGGCGCCGTTCGGCGAGACCGTGCCCCATCGTTTGGCGCGCGTCGGGCCGTGCAGGCCGATCGCGACGCCGTCGACCGCGGCCGAGAGATGCAGGACGCCGGTGTCGACGGAAATCAACAACGGCGCTTTGGCGAGGACCGCGACAAGCTCCGCCAGGGAGAGCTTGCCGCAAAAGGAGACGACCTTCTCCGGCGGCGCGGCGGCGGCGGCGATGATCGGATCGACCACGGCGGCGTCGGCGGGCACGCCCGTCAACCCGACGGACCAACCGCGCGCGACCAACGCGCGGACCAATGCGGCCCAATGGTCGGTCGGCCATGATTTCGGCGCGGCGCGCGAGCCGCCGGCCGCCGCGTGCAGCAGCACCAAACGGGAGGTGTCGATCCACTCTGGAACCGGCGTCTGCGGCGGTGCGATCGCCATGCGCGCCGCCGGACCGGCGTCGAGCGCCTCCGACAGCGCTGAGAGATTCTCGATCTCATGCTGGTTCGTGCGATGCGGCACAGCCCGATCGAACAGCGCGCCGCGATTGCCGAAGCTCGGCTGGAAGCCGGCGGTCCATGCGCCTGAGAGGCGCGTGGCGAGCGCGGTGGCGAAGGGCCAAGGGCAGAGGTCGATCACCATATCTGGCTTGAGCGCGCGCAACGCTCGGGCGGCCTTGACAGGATTGCCGAACCCGATCGCGACGCCGCGCGCGTCCGCCGCAAGCATCTTCACCGCGGCGGCGTTGGACGGTCCATGCGCCACCACGATCTCGGCGCGCGGATGGCGCCGGCTGAGGGCCGCGACGGCGCCGGAGCTGATGAGCGTGTCGCCGATCGCTGTTGGTTGAACGAAGAGGATCCGCTCGGGCGCGCTCGGCGCCGGGCGCTCGCCGGAGCGCGCGAGAGCGCGGGCGACCAGGCGCCCGAAGCGCTGGTCGGCCCAGCGCGCCCATTCCGACGAGCGCGCCATCTCAGCGCCCGTTCGCAGCGCGTGAGCGCTCGACGATGCGGGTGGTCGAATAGCCTTCGACGAGGTCGATCAGAACGACTTCGCCGCCATAGCCATGCACGATCTCGTGGCCGACCACCGTGTCGACGCTGTAATCCGAGCCTTTGAACAGCCGGTCCGGCTGGATCGCCTCGATCATTTTGAGCGGCGTGTCTTCTTTGAACAGCAAGACCATGTCGACCGCCTCCATCGCCGCGATCACATCGGCGCGCGCGCCCTCGGACTGGATCGGACGCTCGGGCCCTTTCAGGCGGCTCACCGAGGCGTCGGTGTTGAGCGCGACGATAAGCTTGTCGCAGCGGTCGCGGCATTTGCGCAGCATCGTCACATGGCCGCGATGGACGATGTCGAAGCAGCCATTGGTGAAGCCGACCTTGAGGCCCTGTTCCGCCCATTGGGCGCGCATGCGCACGGCGGTCTGCACCGGTACGAGCTTTTGCTCGAGGACTTGGTCTTGAGGATCATGCAGGATGGTCGTCATCAGCTCTGCGGCGCTGACGGCGGCCGTGCCGCTTTTGCCGACCGCGATCCCAGCGGCGATGTTGGCCGCGAACGCCGCCTCCTTCATGTCGACGCCGCCCGCCAGCGCCAGGGCGACCGTCGCCGCGACCGTATCGCCCGCGCCGGAGACATCGCGCAGCGCCGTATTGCGCGGCTTGTCGTGGAACGGCTCGGCGTCCTCGCGGAACAGCGAGATGCCTTGCTCCGAGCGCGTCAGAATGATCGGTCCGCCGAACTGCGCCATCGCCATCGGCACGGCTTCGGCGATCTCCGCATCCGTGTCCGTCGGCAGCTGGGTGGCCATGGACAGCTCTTTGCGGTTCGGCGTCAAAACCGTGCAGCCGCGATATTCGGCGAAGTTCGGGCGCTTCGGATCCGCCACGACCGGCACGCCGAGCCGCGCGCCCGCGGCGCAAACCGCGGCGATCACATCCGCGGTGACGACGCCTTTGGCGTAGTCCGAAATCACAAACCCGTCGCAGCCTTCCTCGGCCACCGCATTGATCCGAGCGATGAGTTGCTCGATCACGCCGTCCGGCAGCCGCTTGCTTTCGCGATCGGCGCGCAGCAGATGGTTGTCGCCGGCGATGAAGCGGGTTTTCTCAATCGTCGGCCAAGAGGGGTGGGCGACCATTCGGTTGAGCAGCCGAGGATGGCGCTCGACTTCGCCCGCCAACCGGTCCGCCGCGGCGTCGTCGCCGACCAAGCCGATCAACAGCGCTGCGCCGCCGAGGGTGGCGATGTTCACGGCGACATTCCCGGCGCCGCCTACGGTCCAAAGATCAGTCTCAACGTTCAAGACCAATGTCGGCGCCTCGGGCGAGATCCGGCTCACGCTGCCGCGCACGAAATGGTCGAGCATCACATCGCCGACAACGACGATCCTTCGGTCCTGAATATCGTCAATAAGCATCAGCGGGACTCG
>JBCBCG010000054.1:0-21264 GCA_038530925.1 Pseudomonadota bacterium | reverse complement strand
ATTTGCGTAGCAGCGCAAAAAAACAGAACCTGGCTAAGCTATTGAATTTATTGGCGGACCCGAGAAGAGCGGAACCGACGTCGTCAAAGGGCATAAATTCCATCTAAAACAATCGACTAGACCAATCTCACGGCCTCGCATGCACTTATTTCTTGGCAAATTTCGGCACTAACATCCTGAAAGGTAACGCTATTTCAGGGGTTCGGCACCCCTCATTCCGGCGGTAGGCGACGGGCTTTGCGAACATGAGGCGAAGCACGTTCCGCCGCTGAAGCTATGGTTCTTTTTTAGCTTCCAGGCGCTTGCGAGAAGCGCACAGGCGGTTCGATACGTGTCCTTGAAGCCAGTCCCGCCATCAGCCTTTGCATTGATGCGTTCGCTGGCTGCGACTTTCTTGGCTTCGAGGTTCTCGATCTCGGCCTCATGGGCGCTGACCAGGCTCGGCCTATCGGTTCCAAGCAGCCTCTCCATGAGTTTTACGGATTGCGGCTCCAGGGCCTTTATTTGGCTTCGGGGGTCGCGACCACTGAGGTTTTTACAATGAGAAGAAGGTCCTCTCAGGCAATAAGTCTTGAAAGTCTTGCGACATCGAACCGTTATATTCAATAATATTAACTGCACCAGTTTCCAGAGCGGAAACTTTATCGCCGCGAGCCTGGTCCACAGGTGTGAGCCCGAAGGCGTCGAACGCAGTCGTGGAGGTGGCGCCTTGCGCCGCGACGTTCTGTCCTTTCAGACCTGACAACGAAATTTCCTTCTGGTTTGCGAGTAATCCAGCAGGGGTTCTGTGCCAGAGCCAAATACCACAATAATAGCCTGCCCACGCTTTGCTTCGAGAAGTAGTCTACACTCGGATCTCCGGAGAAATTCTATTCGGTCCGGATCAATCAATTGCTGGTGTATTTGGACGAGATCGCTGCAGACAAACGGCGGTGCTTCTTCGGTGCGTATGCTTTCAAGTGGCAAAAGCGCGAAGTCGACGGTTTGGCTTACTAGCTTCCGCAGGGCGTCCGATGTTGTTCTAGGCGCATCGTGTTCGATAACGCCGGTTGATATCGAGGGGTCTAATTTTGTTGTCTAATTCTCAAATATTTTAATCAGAGGTTTTAAAACTGTTTGCGTTGTGACGCCGGAACTTGGCGCAAAAATCGTAAACTCACGCGAGTCGGAGCGTGCGGCCGATGAAAAAAAAGGTCAAGCCTAAATTAATTAAATAGATATACGCAGAGGGGTGCGTAGAATTGGAGAATTTCGAGGTCATCGATGGCGTCATTTCATTGTGATATTGTGCGGCTGACGAATTCTTAAGCTCACATAGGCAGCGCCTTCTCCACCAGCGCCGTCCAATACGCCACGCCATAGGGGGAGGCGTCGTCGTTGAAGTCGTATTTCGGGTGGTGGAGCGAGGCGCTGTCGCCATTGCCGCAGAAGATGAAGGCGCCGGGTTTCTCGCGGGCCATGAAGGAGAAATCCTCCGCGCCCATGGTCGGCGGATGGTCGCGGCTCACCCGTTCGGCGCCGAAGAGCTCGTCGAGCACGGAGGCGGCGAAGGCCGCTTCCGCAGCGTCGTTGATGGTTGGCGGGTAGCGGCTGACGCCTTCTTCGAGCACCGCCTCGACCTCGAAGGCGGCGGCGGTTTGCGTCACCAGGCGGCGGATGCTGTCATAGATCTCCGCATGGACGCCTTCATCGAAACTCCGCACCGTGCCGGAGAGTTGGGCGCGATCCGGGATGACGTTGAAGGTGGAGCCGGCGTGGAACACCGTGACCGAGACCACTGCGGGCTGCAGCGGGTCGACGCGGCGGGCGACGATGGTCTGCATCATCGAGACGAGATGCGCGCCGGCGACGATCGGGTCGCGGGCGCGGTCGGGCTTGGCGGCGTGACCGCCGCGGCCTTGGATGGTGATGCGGAACTCATCCGCCGAGGCGAGCATCGGGCCGGGCCGCACCGCGAAGGCGCCCACCGGCATGCCGGGCCAATTATGCATGCCGTAGACGGCGCGGCAGGGAAACCGGTCGAACAGCCCGTCCTCGATCATCGCCTTGGCGCCGGCGCCGCCTTCCTCCGCCGGCTGGAACACCAAGTAAACCGTGCCTTTGAAGCGCCGCGTCTCCGCGAGCTGCTTCGCCGCGCCGAGCAGCATGGTCATATGCCCGTCATGCCCGCAGGCGTGCATTTTGCCTGGCGCCGAGGAGGCGTGAGGCGCGCCGGTCTCCTCATCCATCGGCAGCGCGTCCATATCGGCGCGGAGCAAGATCGCCTCGGCCTCGCCCGCGCCGGGACCGTCCCGCCCATGGATGGTCGCCACCACGCCGGTCCCGCCGATCCCGGTTTCCACCGCATCGACGCCGAAACCGCGCAGCCGCTCCGCGATCACGCCGGCGGTGCGCGTCTCCTCATAGCCAAGTTCCGGATGGCGATGCAGATCGCGGCGCCATTCGGTCAGCTCCGGCGCGAGCGCGGCGATGGAGTTTGGCAGCGGCTGGTTCATGAGAGCTCCGATCTGAGCGCGTCCGATCTGCGCGCGACGGCCGCGCTCGCAATGAGGATAGCGCTGCGAGACCCGCTTGGGGAGGGCCGATGCGGCGCGCGCTAAACCGAGAGCGCGGCGCCATGGCGGAGCGCGGCTTCGGCCTCGGGCGTGAAGGGCGCCGCGTCGTCGCCATCGGCGCCCGCATGGAGCGCGAGCGGCGCGGCGAGGCGGAAGGGCGCGCGGCTCTCCTTCACCGCCGTGACGATCACGCGTTTGGCTGGGCGCGCCGCGCGCGGGGCGAGCGGAAGGACGCCGACGCCGCCTGCGCGCCCCTCAAGCGCGGCGAGGATCTCCGGCAGCCGCTCCACGCGGTGGATCAGCGTCACGGCGCCGCCAGGCCGCAAGCGCCGCAAACAGAAATCCAGCCACGCGGCGAGGCTCATGGTTTCTCGGTTCGCCCGGTCCTTCACCATATCGGGCGAGGCGACGCCCGCCTCAGCGCTGTGATACGGTGGATTCGTGATCACCTGGTCGTAGCTGACTGACCGCACGAAGAGCGGCGGCTCGCGGATGTCGCAGGCGTGCGCGAGCCAAGCGCCGACGCCGTTGCGCGCGGCGTTGCGCCGAGAGAGCGCCGCTAGCGCCTCTTGCAGCTCCACCCCTTCGACCGACACGCCAGCGACGCGCTTGGCCAGGCAAAGGCCCGCTGTCCCGACGCCGCAGCCGACATCCAGAACGCGGTCGCCCCGCTGCGCCGGGCAGGCCGCCGCCAGCAGCACCGGATCGGTCGCGGCGCGATAGCCGCGGCGCGGCTGCAGGATTTTCAACGCGCCGCCGAGGAAGGCGTCTTCCGTCAGATCGGTCGCGGCGGCGCGGTCTCCACCGTCATCCCCGCCGTCATCCCGGACGTGATCCCCGCCCCCGCTCACCGCGCCGCTCCATTCCTGCGCCGGCGCGCGTGTTCGTCCCCGATCATCGCGGCCGCTCGCTCGGTTCGACGCCGTTGACCCGCAAGATGTCGCGCGCCGTCTCCGCCAGATCGCTCTCCACCATCAGGCGCCGCGGCAATACGCCGATCGAGCCCTCAAGCACGCTCATATGGACGTCGAAAACAACGCTCTCTATATCCTCTCCCGACAGGAGCGCCGATGCGAACGACAGAAGCGTCGGATCGTTGGTGCGTAAGATCTCCTCCATCGGATCTCCTGAAACTGGGGCGCGTCGCGCTGCGATGCGCGCGGTGGTCGAGGCGGCGCGCTGCGACGCCTGGCGCTGTATGAAGCGCATCCCAGACGGCGACGGCGCTCGAAAGGCGCGCACATCATAGGCGGCCCGCCCCCGCGGCGGGAGAGCCCGAAGAGCGTAACGATACGGAGCGGCCCGTGCCGAACCCAAACGCGAACCCGGACGTCCAGACCGCGCTTGCGCCCTCATCGGCGGGATCAGCGCCGCCATCCTCCTCCAGCGCGGCGTTCAAGACGTTGCAGGATTTGGTTGCTGAAGATCTCGAGGCGGTCAACGGCCTCATCCGCGAACGGATGGTGTCCGATGCGGCGCCGCTAATCGCGCAGCTGGCGCAGCATTTAATCGAGGCGGGCGGCAAACGGCTGCGGCCGATCCTGACCTTAGCCGCGGCGCGGCTCTGCGGTTATGAGGGCGCGCATCACCAGCGTCTGGCGGCGACGGTGGAGTTCATCCATACGGCGACGCTGTTGCATGACGACGTCGTCGACGGCAGCGACCGGCGCCGCGGCAAGGCGGCGGCGAACGTGCTTTGGGGCAATAAGCCGAGCATCCTGGTCGGCGATTTCCTGTTCAGCCGCTCGTTTCAGTTGATGGTCGAAACCGGCTCGCTTGAAGTGCTGCGCATCCTCTCCAACGCCTCTGCGGTGATCGCTGAAGGCGAGGTGCTTCAGCTCACCCATATCAGCACGCTCTCGGACAGCGACGCGATCTACATGCAGGTGATCGGCGCCAAGACGGCCGCGCTGTTCGAGGCGGCTACGGAGGTGGGCGGCGTGATCGCCGACGCGTCGGCGGAGCGGACCGAGGCGCTCAAACGCTTCGGCTGGGGTCTTGGCGTCGCCTTCCAATTGGTCGATGACGCGCTTGACTATGGCGGCGTCGCCGCGGCGTTGGGCAAATCGGTCGGCGATGATTTTTTTGAAGGCAAGGCCACGCTCCCGGTGCTGATCGCCTACGCCGAAGGCGATCAGGCGGAGCGCGACTTCTGGACGCGCTGTTTTCCCGGCGGGCGGCGGGAGGAAGCCGATCTCGGCCGCGCCATCGACATCCTGCGACGGCGCGGCGCGCTCGAAGCGACGCTGGAGCGCGCGCGCATGGTGTCGCAGGAGGCGGCGACGGCGCTGGACCTCTTTCCCGCCTCGCCGATGCGCGACGCGCTGCAGGGCGTCGCGCAGTATGTTGTGGCCCGGGCGGCCTAAGCCGCGGCCGGCGCCATGCGTGCCTCTTACGCAGCGTCACCTCCCGTGAGGGCGCGGTCCGCCATCCCGTTCGACGCCGGCCCGCGCCGGCGCCGCGGCGCCCCTTCGGCGCTTGGGCGTTTCGCCGCAGGGCGTCTTGGCGCGGCGCAGCGAAGTCGCCCGGACAAAGCCTTGTTTTCGGCGGTGCGGCGCCTTGTTTCACACGGGCTGGAGCGGTTGCCAGCCTGGAATCCCTATGCTAGCCACCCGCTCGATTTGAGGGGCTGCGGCGGTCTCGCGGATCGCTGTCGCGCTCTTCCAGCGCGCCGGACGGACGCGAACATTCTCCTGACGCGGCGACATCAAGGTTTTCCGGGCGGCGTCCGCCGGCCCGACGGCAGGACCGTCGGCGCCGGTCGCGGATCGTCGAGCCGTGAGGGCGGGAGCGTCGAGTGTCCGAAACGCAAGGGATCATCGCAGGCGTCGCAGGACGATACGCCAAGGCTTTGTTTGATCTATCACTTGAGACCGGCGCGACCGAGGTTGTGCGCAAAGATCGCCTCGCGCTGAAAGACGCGCTGGCGACGAACGCCGACCTGGTGCGAGCGCTGAAGGACCCTTCGATCTCGCGCGAAAGCATGGTCGGCGTGATGGCCCAGCTGACCAAAGCGCTGCAATTGCAGCCGCTCACGGCGAAATTTCTCGGCTTGATGGCGCAGAAGCGGCGGCTCCCGTTCCTTGAGCGCGCGCTGGATGGGTTCGAAGCGCTGGTCGCCGAGCAACGCGGCGAAGCGACGGCGAAAGTCGTCTCCGCCGCGCCCTTGACGGACGCGCAGGCCGAGGAGCTTTCCGCCGGGCTCTCGAAAATGGCCGGCGGCCGCAAGGTTCACATGCAAAGGGAGGTCGACCCCGAATTAATCGGCGGCCTCGTCGTTCAGATGGGCAGCAAGATGATCGACGCGTCGATCCGCTCGAAGCTCGCCCGCCTCCAGCAATCGATGAAAGAGGTCGGCCGATGAGCATTCAGGCGGCGGAGATTTCCGCGATCCTCAAGGATCAGATCCAGAATTTCGGCGATGCCGCGCAAGTCGCGGAAGTCGGTCAGGTTCTGTCCGTCGGCGACGGCATCGCGCGGGTGCATGGCCTTGATGGCGTCCAGGCCGGCGAGATGGTGGAGTTTCCGGGCGGCGTCATGGGCATGGCGCTGAACCTTGAGGCGGACAACGTCGGCGTCGTGATCTTCGGCGAAGACCGCGGCATCAAGGAAGGCGATACGGTCAAGCGCACGCAGTCGATCGTGGACGTGCCGGTGGGCAAGGAGCTGCTGGGCCGCGTGGTCGACGCGCTGGGCAACCCGATCGACGGCAAAGGCCCGCTGGGCGCCACGGTGCGCCGCCGCGCCGACCTGAAAGCGCCGGGCATCATTCCGCGCAAGTCGGTGCATGAGCCGATGGCGACCGGCCTCAAAGCGATCGATGCGCTGATTCCGATCGGCCGCGGACAGCGCGAGCTGATCATCGGCGACCGGCAAACCGGCAAAACCGCCGTCGCCCTCGACACCATGCTGAACCAAAAGAGCTATAACGAAGCCGCGGGCGATGATGAGAGCAAGAAGCTCTATTGCGTCTATGTCGCAGTCGGCCAAAAGCGCTCGACGGTGGCGCAGCTGGTGAAGAAGCTCGAAGAGAGCGGCGCGATGGAATACTCCATCGTCGTCGCCGCAACCGCGTCCGAGCCGGCGCCGCTGCAGTATCTCGCGCCCTACTCCGCCTGTTCCATGGCCGAGTATTTCCGCGACAACGGCATGCATGCGCTGATCACCTATGACGATCTCTCCAAGCAGGCCGTCTCTTATCGCCAAATGTCGCTGTTGCTTCGGCGCCCGCCGGGCCGCGAAGCGTTCCCGGGCGACGTGTTCTATCTGCACTCGCGGCTGCTGGAGCGCGCGGCGAAGATGAACGACAGCGAAGGCGCCGGCTCGATCACGGCGCTGCCGATAATCGAAACCCAGGCCGGCGACGTCTCCGCCTATATCCCGACCAACGTGATCTCGATCACCGATGGTCAGATCTTCCTCGAGACCGATCTCTTCTTCCAAGGCATACGCCCGGCGGTGAATGTCGGCCTGTCGGTGAGCCGCGTCGGCTCGTCCGCTCAGACCAAGGCGATGAAATCGGTCGCGGGCTCGATCAAGCTGGAGCTCGCGCAATATCGCGAGATGGCGGCGTTCGCGCAGTTCGGCTCTGATCTTGACGCTTCGACCCAGAAGCTGTTGGCACGCGGCGCACGCCTCACGGAGCTTTTGAAGCAGCCGCAATACTCGCCGCTCACCAACGCGGAACAGGTCGTGGTGATCTACGCCGGCGTGAAAGGCTTCCTCGACGGCATCGACGTGAAGAAGGTCGGCGAATTCGAGCAAGGCCTGTTGCAGCATATGCGCACCGGCCAGCGCGCGCTTCTGGACGATATTCGCGACAACGACCAGAAGGTCGCTGGCGATCTTGAAAGCCGCATCAGCGCGGCGATCAAAGAGTTCGCCGACAGCTTCGGCGGCTAAGCCGCCCGCGGCTGCTGGTTTGGGCCGCTTCTTCTCGCCGCGCCGAATGGACGCGCGGCCGCGCCGGCGCTTCTCTCGCCGCTCGCGCGCGATGACATGCCTAAGGCCCGCGACGCGCCCGTATCCGCGTCGTTGCGGCGATCAATAATGGTGGGCCGATGCCGAGCCTTAAGGACCTGAAGAACCGGATCGCCAGCGTCAAGTCGACGCGGAAGATCACCAGCGCGATGAAGATGGTCGCCGCGGCGAAGCTGCGCCGCGCGCAAGACGCGGCCGAAGCGGCGCGGCCTTACGCGGTGCGGATGGAGGAGGTTCTCGGCAATCTCGCCGCCGCGGCCAAGGAGAGCCCGACGGCGCCGAAGCTGCTGAGCGGCACCGGCAAGGACGAGACGCATCTCCTGGTGGTGGCGACGGCCGAGCGCGGGCTCTGCGGCGGCTTCAACAGCTCGATCGTGAAGCTCGCGCGGGAGCATATCCGCAAGCTCCAAGCCGAAGGCAAGACGATCAAGATCCTGACCATCGGCAAGAAGGGGCGTGAGCAGCTAATCCGCGATTACCGCGATCTGCTGGTGGATCACGTCGATCTCTCCGAAGCGAAGAAGCTCGGCTATCACCACGCCGCGCCGATCGGCGCGAAGGTTCTGGCGATGTTCGAAGCCGGCGAGTTCGATGTCGCGACGCTGTTCTACAACCGGTTCAAATCGGTGATCAGCCAGATCCCGACCGCTGCGCAGCTGGCGCCGATGCAGCCGCCCGCGACGGAGGGAACGGACGGGCCGGCCGCCGCTTACATCCACGAGCCCGAAGAGGAGGCGATCCTCGCCGAGCTGCTGCCGAAGGCGGTCGTCGTCCAGATCTTTCGCTCGCTTCTTGAGAACGCGGCCAGCGAGCAAGGCGCGCGGATGGCGGCGATGGACAACGCCACGCGGAACGCGGGCGAGATGATCAAGAAGCTGACCCTCGAATACAACCGCTCGCGCCAGGCCGCGATTACGAAGGAGCTGATCGAGATCATCTCTGGAGCGGAAGCGCTGTAGTCAGTCGAGCGGACGATGTTTGATGCGGCCGCGAGACATGTATCACTCGCGGCGTCGAAACAACCCTACGGCCCGGCGGGCCTTATCGAAGTTGGAGCACCGATATGGCGAGCACCGTCGGAAAAATCACTCAGGTTATCGGCGCGGTCGTCGACGTTCAGTTCGATGATCACTTGCCGGCGATTCTCAATGCGCTCGAGACGGACAACCAAGGCCAGCGCCTGGTGTTGGAGGTCGCGCAGCATCTCGGCGAGAGCGGCGTGCGCGCCATCGCCATGGACAGCACCGAAGGGCTGGTGCGCGGCCAGGATGTGACCGATACGGGCGAGCCGATCTCGGTGCCGGTGGGCGATGCGACGCTGGGCCGGATCTTGAACGTCGTCGGCGATCCGATCGATGAGCGCGGGCCGGTCGAGGCGGCGGAGCAGCGCGTGATCCACCAGCCGGCGCCGGATTTCGTCGCGCAGTCGACGGGCTCGGAAGTGCTCGTGACCGGCATCAAAGTCATCGACCTGCTCGCGCCTTACGCGAAAGGCGGCAAGATCGGCCTCTTCGGCGGGGCGGGCGTCGGCAAGACCGTGTTGATCCAGGAGCTGATCAACAACATCGCGAAAGTGCACTCGGGCTATTCGGTGTTCGCCGGCGTCGGCGAGCGCACGCGCGAAGGCAACGATCTCTATTACGAGTTCATCGAATCCGGCGTCATCAACAATGATGATCTCACGCAGTCCAAGGTGGCGCTCGTCTACGGCCAGATGAACGAGCCGCCGGGCGCCCGCGCGCGCGTGGCGCTGACCGGCCTCACCATGGCCGAACAGTTCCGCGACCAGTCTGGAACCGACGTGCTGTTCTTCGTCGACAACATCTTCCGCTTCACTCAAGCGGGCTCGGAGGTGTCGGCGCTGCTCGGCCGGATCCCCTCGGCCGTGGGCTATCAGCCGACGCTGGCGACGGATATGGGCCAGCTGCAGGAGCGGATCACCTCGACCAAAGCGGGCTCGATCACCAGCGTGCAGGCGATCTATGTGCCTGCGGATGATTTGACCGACCCAGCGCCCGCGACCTCCTTCGCCCACCTCGATGCGACCACGGTGCTCAACCGCGCGATCTCGGAACTCGGCATCTATCCGGCGGTGGATCCGCTCGACTCCACCTCGCGGATCCTCGACCCGCAGGTCGTGGGCGACGAGCATTACGCGGTGGCGCGCCAGGTTCAGGAGATCCTGCAGCGCTATAAGGCGCTTCAGGACATTATCGCCATTCTCGGCATGGACGAGCTCTCTGAAGAGGATAAGCAGACCGTGGCTCGCGCGCGGAAGATCCAGCGCTTCCTCAGCCAGCCCTTCGATGTTGCGCAGGTCTTCACCGGCAGCCCGGGCGTTCAGGTGCCGCTCGAGAAGACGATCGACAGCTTCAAGCGCGTCTGCGCCGGCGAGTTCGACCATCTGCCGGAAGCGGCGTTCTACATGGTCGGCGACATCGACGAAGTGCAGGCCAAAGCGCAGAAAATGGCGGCGGAAGCCGCTTAAGGCCAAGCGATGTCGCGCCGTCGGACAGGCGGCGGCGCTGTGCGACCAAGGCGGGAGGGCGGCATGAACCGATTTGGCTGCGGCGCGGCGGGGCTCGGCGCCGGACTTGTTCTCGGCTGGGTCACGCAGCCGCCGCTGCAGCCGATCGAGCCGCTCCACCGCGCGCAGGAGCGGGCGATGCACATCCTGTTTTTCGGCGTGCTCGGAATGACGGCGGGCGTGGCGATCGGCTTGATGATGGAGCGCCGCGCGGCGCGGCGTAGCGCGGCGTTCCGCGTCTAAAGCGATGATGGCGCGTCGCCAGGCGCGCCGCGAAACCAAAAGGGTCCGCAGGGCATGGGCTTCCAATTCGATCTCGTAGCGCCAGAGCGCGCGATGGCCTCGGCCGAGGCGACGATGGTGATCGCGCCGGGCGTCGAGGGTGATTTCGGCGTGATGGAGGGTCATGCGCCGCTTCTGGCGGTGCTCCGGCCGGGCAAGGTCGAGGCGACGTTGGTGGAGGGCGGAACCAAGACCTATGTCGTGTTCGGCGGTTTCGCCGAGGTCGGTCCGGATCGCTGCACGATTCTCGCCGACGACGTGCATGAGGCGGACGCCGTCACGGGCGACATGCTGGATGAGCGCATCGCCGCCACCGAGCAAGCGCTCGGCCAGGCCGATGGCGACGCGATCCTCCGCACAGCGCAATATCTCAATGATTTGAAGGCGCTGAAGGGCGTTTAAGCACCGGCGTCCGAAGTCCTGTCATGTCAGGCGGAGCGACAAGGTTTGCCCAATCATCTTCGGGCCGAACATTTCATGCGGCGTCTCGTCGATGAGCGTGAAGCCCGCGCGCTCGTAGAGGCGCCGGGCGGCGTGGAGCACGTCGTTCGTCCAAAGGCGCAGCTCTTTATATCCTGCGGCGCGGGCGAAGCCGATGGCGGCGTCCAGCAGCGCGCGGCCGACGCCGGCGCCGCGCTGATCCGGCTCCACCAAGAGCAGGCGCAGCTGAGCGACGCCCTCGCCAGTATCGGCGACGAACACCGATCCCACAGTCCGGCCGGCGCGTTCCGCGATCCAGGCTTCTGAGCGCCCAGGCTTCGATGTGCGGAGAAAGCCGCCGGCGATCACCGCGACAAGACCGGTGAAGGCGTCGTTGAAGCCGTGCTCTTCAGCGTAAAGCGCGCCATGGCGGTCGATCACCCAGCCGAGATCCGCCGCGCGCAGCGGACGCAGCAGCACCGGCGGCGGCGCCGCCGCCTGAGCATCTCGCGCATCGTGAGCATCGTCGAGGCAGGCGCGGATGGTCCGCATCGCTGAGAGGAGCGCCGCCCGGCGCGCCTCAGGCGCTGAGGCGAGCATCATGCGCACCGCCTCGCGCGAGCGCTGCAGCAAGGGCGCGTAGGCGGCGCGCCCGGCGTCGGTGAGGCTGAGACGCGTGCGCCGCGCATCCTCGGCGCAGCGCGTGCTCGCCACCCAACCTTTCTCGCGAAACCCTTTGAGAATACGGCTGAGATAGGCCGGGTCGAGCCCAAGCGCCCGCGCGAGATCCGCCGCGGACGCCTCCGCCGCGTGCAGCTCATACAGCACCCGCGCCTCCGATAGGGTGAAACCAGCGCCATAGAGATGCTCGTCAAGCGCCCCGATCCGCTGCGTATAGAAGCGGTTGAACGCGCGCACCGCGTCGATCACGTCGTAACCGATCGCATCTCTGTCGGCCTTCGCCGCGGCGGCGGTCGGTTGGCTCATGGCCCAGCTCCTTTTTGTGGACTGGGTCAGGCAGATGGAGGACTGAGTCAAGAAGTTCGCGGTCAGCTCGGCTCGCGGAGCGGCGCGAACTCGCCGAGCACGCTGCGATAGATGTCACGCTTAAAGGGTACGATCGCCTCGATCAGCGCATCCGCCGCCATCCAGCGCCATTCGCAGAATTCAGGGTCTTCGGTCTCGATATTGACGGCGCTGTCCGGCGCGGTCAGCCGCAGCGCGAACCATTTCTGCGTCTGCCCGCGATAGCGCCCGCCCCAAAGCTTGCCGATCAGCGCCAGCGGCACGTCGTATTTAACCCAATCGCGCGTCTCGCCGAGCACCTCCACATGCTCCGGCGCGAGGCCTGTCTCCTCGCGCAGCTCGCGCAGTCCCGCCTCCAGCGGCGCCTCGCCCGGGTCGATCCCGCCTTGCGGCATTTGCCAGGCCGGGCTTTCGCCGCCGCCATCGAGGCGCCGGCCGGCGAAAATGAGACCGTCTTGGTTCAGGATCATCAGCCCGACGCAAGGCCGATAGGGCAGGAGAGAGACGTCAGGCTGCTCGGCGTCGCCGCGATCGCTCATGGGGGCGCTTCCTTTTCGGATCGGCTCTCCGACCCGAGAGCCGATCCGAGGTCGCTCAGAGCGCGAGCGCCGTCAAACGGAAACCGCGGGCTTCCAGCGAGCGCGCCCACTCCGCCAGCGCGTCGACGCTGCGCGGCACCGCGACGGCGACGCCGATGGCGTGCCCTTTCTCGCGCGCGGCCACTTCAAGCCGTGCGAACCCTTCCCTCAGATCATCATCCTGTCCGAACCGATCGAGCGACACGACGGACGACGCCGCCGGCAGGCCGATCTCCGCCGCCGTGCGCCGCAACGCGCTCAGCGGCGTCGGCGCCGTCTCTAAGAGAAAGAGGTCGCGTTCCTTCAGCGCCGCGATGACCGGAGCGGCCGCGGTTTCCGAGGAGGAGAAGCGCCCGCCAAGATAAGTCGCGACGCCGTCGGCTTCGGGCGCGAGCGCCAGCGTCTCTTCGAGCCGCTTCACATTCTCATCGGCCGCAGCATCAGCGAGCAGCGTCAACGGACCCGGGTTCACCCGCGGGAAGGCCTTAGGCTCCATCGGCACTTCGATCAAAGCGACGCGCCCGCGGGACTGGGCCGCCTCGACCCATTGCGCCGGATCCTGGGCCACCGGCGCGACGGCGAACACCACCGAGCTTGGCAAACGCTCCAGCGCGTCGCGGCTGGCCGGCAAGTTGAGGCCGACCGCTGTCAGCACCACGGTGACGCGCGCGGTGCGCTTGAAGCCGGTGTCGAAGGGCCGCATCGAGGGAAGCGGCGCGGCGGTCGGCGGCACGGTCTGCGGCGCGGCGAGGTTCAGAGCGGAGGCGATCGACTCCGGCAGGTCGCTCGCGACGTCGCCGCCCGGCCAGGCGGCGCGCGGCGCGCGCTGCGCCAGGCTGCCGGTGGTGAAATCGCCGCGATTGACGGCGGCGCTGTCGGTGACGCCGACGCGGATCACCGGCCCGGTTTCGATCGCGCCGAGATCGATTCGGGTCAGCGCGCGGCGGCCGAGCGGACGTGGATTGGCGCCGAAGCGATGCACGACCGGAACCGAGCCGGTCTCAAGCGGCAGGTATTCATCCGAGACGGCGAGCGCGGCCATACGCTCAAGCTCCGGCGACCAGACCGGCGCGGGCGCCAGCTCAAGCGTGCGCGGCGCGGCGGCGAGCGCTTCAGCAGGGTCCAGCGGGCCGATGTCGTCCAGCGCTTCTGCGACCCAAAGCGGCGCGATGCCGCGTTCGCCTACGGCGCGCGGCGCGCCGCTCCAGAGCGTCGGCGTCGAAGGCGGCGCGACGCTGACGCCGCGTTCGGCGCGCACGCCGTTGCGATCGGCGAAGGGATTGGCGCGCGTCAACGCGATCGTCGCGTCGTCGCTCAAGCGCGGGGCGAGCGCGGGGCCGGACGCTGCGATGACGACGAGGCTCGCAATGGCGGCGTCGCTCGGCCGCAACCGCGCCAGCGCAGGACGCAGGGACGCGAAGGCGATGCGAAGCTGGGCGAGCGCAGGCGGGATCTTGGCGAGGGCGCTGAAGGCGGTCGCCGCGAGCCGCCGCGTCGCTGCGCTGAGATTGCGCAGGCTCGCCCCGAGGCGCTGGCGCGCCGATGTGACGATGTGAGGGATCGCCGCGACCCGCCGCGCCTGCGCGCGCGCCGCGCCGCCCACGGCGGCGATCGCCGCGCGCGGCCTCAGGCGGCGCGTTTGGGCGACGCCCGCTTGCGCCGCCGCGATCACCAGCTTAGCCGGCCAGGCGATCACGGCGAGAGCGCCATGCGCGGCGGCGCGGCAAAGGCGCCGGCTCGTATCAGCAAAGTGCGAGGCGGCGGCGATGATCGATCGGCGCGCCGCCTTGAGGCCGCGCCAAAGCGCCGCTGCGATCCACCGCAGTTGACGCCAAAGCATGCGAGCGCCTCGGAACAGGACGCGGAGCAGCCACCACAGGAAATAAAACAAAGGGTTGATCAGCAAAAACGCGCCGATCGCTCGGCCGGCCCGGGCCAGGGCCCCGCCGGTTCGAGCGGCCGCGCGCATCGCGGCGCGCCGAATGAGCGCCCCAACGGCGCGCATGAAAGGCGCGGTGCAATGATGGCGGAAGCGCTCAAGCGCGCGCAGCACCATCGGCCCGTTCATGTTGGGCCCGTTCATATTGGGCCCGTTCACATTGGGCTCGCTCGTATCGGGCCCGCTCGTGTTTGGCGAGCACGTGTTGGGCGCGCTGGCGTTCGGCCCGCCGGCGTTCGGTCCCGTCGTATCAGGTCCGGTCGTGATCGATCCGGTCATGGGCGGCCTCTACCCCGCGCCGGCCCGGATGGCCGGCTATGATCGAGGCCTACCTGAGTAATCTTGACGAAAGATTTCCGATGTTCGGAGAGATTAAGCGTCTCTCCCGCACATCTGTGGACGCCGCCAACAAAAAACGCCCGCGGCCGAAGCTGCGGGCGTTCCTGTCGCCGAACGGTGGGCGTCGCGGTTTACGCGGCGGCGCGCTTCACCAGAACCGCTTCGACGCGCTTTGCCGCGTCATCTTCATTGATCTTCTCTACAGCCGCCAATTCGCGCGTCATCCGTTCGAATGCCGCTTCGAACAATTGCCGCTCCGAATAGGACTGCTCCGGTTGAGTCTCCGCCCGGAAAAGATCGCGCACGACTTCAGCGATCGAGATGAGATCGCCAGAGTTGATCTTCGCCTCATACTCCATCGCCCGGCGCGACCACATCGCCCGTTTCACGCGCGCGCGGCCTTTGAGGATCTCCATCGCCTTGCCCACAACATCAGGGCTCGACAACGTCCTCATTCCGGTGCTGGCGACTTTCGTCGTCGGCACGCGCAGCGTCATCTTGTCTTTTTCGAACGAGATCACGAACATCTCAAGCTTAACGCCAGCGATGTCGCGCTCCTCGATCGACACGATTTTGCCGACGCCGTGCGCAGGGTAGACCACAAAGTCGTTGGCGCGGAACTCCGAGCGTTTTTGCGTTTTTGTTTTTTTGGTCATCGGCGGCGACCCTCTCTGTTTTTCAATCGTTCCAATCACGCACGGCGAAACGCGTCCAAGGCGCAGATTGTTGCCCAAATGAAGAAACCCGCGACGCAGCTGCGCGCAGGTTGATTCAAATCAACAATGACTAACGGCGCACCTCGGACGGCCCCAAGTGAACCCCCCGGTTGCTTGGCCTGTGTGTCGCGAAGCTATAACAAATTATGAAGCGATGCACAACCTCGCCGCGCGCGCGCCCAGGCGTCGCTGCAGGAAATTGCTTGCGACGCAGCGCGTTAGCGCGCCGCGTCGGAGGACCTCCGGCCTAATCTCCGGTCCCTGGCTCAGGCGAGAAGTACTTTTCGAACTTGCCCGATTCGCCGTCATGCTTCTCCGCCTCCGGCAGCGGGTCCTTTTTCCGGGTGATGACGGGCCAGCTTTCGGAATAGGTCTTGTTCACCTCCAGCCACTTTTCGAGACCGGGCTCCGTGTCGGGACGGATGGCGTCCGCCGGGCATTCCGGCTCGCACACGCCGCAATCGATGCATTCATCCGGATGAATGACGAGCATGTTGTCGCCTTCATAAAAGCAGTCGACGGGGCACACCTCCACGCAATCCGTGTACTTGCAGCGCACGCAGTTGTCCGTCACCACATAGGTCATTCAAAGCTCCCAAAGCGCTGTCGCGCCTCTTTATCGCGCGGCGGCGCGCATGAGTTCGCCGGCCGCGCTCTTAGATTTCTCACCGTCCCGGCGTGTTATCCTTGAGGTGTGTCAACCCTGCGGGAAATCGCCGCGATCTTGAGCGGTCGCGCGGATCCGCGCTGCGCAAGCGCCGTTCGGACAACGTGCTAATCCGCCCAGCGGCCGGGTTCAACAGCGCCGCGCCGCCTTCGTCAAGAGCGCGCGACGGACGATTATCCGCCCTCCGCCCCGTTGGCGCTCGGCGGAGACCGCAAGATGCGATCTGGGCCGGGAGACTCGTCGTGAACACCGGCGCGCGGCGGGGTTTCGGTCTTTTCATCAAGGCGTTCCGCGGCGCGCTTGGCTTCCGTGGCGTCATCTCTCGCCGCCGTGGCGCCGGCGGAGCGCGGCGCGAGATCTTCGTAGAGCTGCTGCGCTTCCGCCGCCGGCCCGCGCCGCTCACCGAACGCTTCAATGCGAAGCACCAGCACGCCGCCCGCTTTCGCGATGGTGAGCACGTCGCCGCGTTTGACGCCGGCGCCCGGCTTGGTCCGCCGCACGCTGTTGACGCGGATCTTTCCGCCCTCCACGGCGGCGGCTGCCAGCGCGCGCGTTTTATAAAGCCGCGCGCGCCAGAGCCACTTATCGAGGCGCAGACGCTCCTCGCCGGCGCCGCTCACTCACGGTCCTTCAGCTTCTGCAGAATGGCGAAGGGCGAGTCAGGATCGATCTTAGCGCCGCGGCGGGGCGGGCCGCTCGAGATCTCCTGCGGCGGCCGGCCGCCGCGGCCGCCTTTATCGTCGCGCCCGCCTTTGCGCTTGCCGCCAGGCCGCCCCTCGCCGCGCGTCTCCTGACCGCGGCCGCCATTCCCGCGACCGCCATTACCGCGACCGTCTTGCCCTCGGCCGTCTTTCCCTCGGCCCTCTTGCCCTCGGCCCTCTTGCCCTCGGCCCTCTTGCGCTTTGGCTTCTTGACCGCGCGCGTCGCCTCCATCGCGCTTGACGCCCTGGCGCCCCGCCTCTGCCTCGCCGCGGCCTTGCGCGCCGCGCTTGCCGCGGCGCCGCGGCCCGGCCTCGCCACGCGCCTCATCGCGCCCGCGCCGGCCGCGCGGCTGGAGCGTGAAGATATAGAACACCTCCGTCTCTCCGCTCGGCGCCGCAGCGTCCTCGCTCGCTGTCGCGGGCTCGTCCTGGGGAGACGCGTCTGGGGTGGGTGTTTGGCGGTCGAGCGCCATCTCGGCGGCGTCGCCCGTCGTTTCGCCGGTTGTTTCGTTGGTTGGGGTGTCTGGCGCGGCTTCGGCCGCGCGCGTCTCCGGCGGCTCTATCGTCAGATCGCCAAGCGCCTTCGGCGCTGCGCCGTCCTCAGGCAGCGCCGCTGCGTCGGCGCTGTGCGCGTCTGAGGATGACGCGGCCAAAACGTCGGCAGAGTGATTGGGTGGCTCGCTGACCGGTTCCTCCGGCGCTGCGCCGGCCTCCGGCGTCGGCGCGCCGGCCGCCGGGTCGAGCGCCGCAGCGCCATCCTTCGCGGGCGCCGACTGCGCGTCTGCAGCTTCCGGCGTTGACGCCGCCGCCGCGCCGATCAAGTCCGCGGCGGCGGCGTCAACGCCGATGGTCTCCGCCTCCGGCGCCGCGGCCTCGGCGCTGGAGGATGCGTCCGCCTCAGGCGCGGCCTCTGTGGTGGTCGGCGCAGTCGGCTCCTGATCCTGCTTCGTTTTGGCTGCTTTCGGCCGCTCGCCGCGCTCGGCGCGATAGCCGAGGCCCTCCATCATCTCCGCGAATTGCTCCAGCGTCGCGCCGGTGAGCGACAACATCTCCGGGCTCGCCTCGAACCCGCCGCGCGCGTCGAGCGGTCGGATGAGATCCGCCAGCCGCTCCAGCATGTCGAGCCGGATCGCGCGCGGGCCGGCGCGGTGATAGCCGGCCATCGCGTAATAGCGTTTCGGCGCCTCCGCGGCCGCGGGGATGGTCACATGGCCGGGCGGCGGCGGGCTCGGGATCTCGGGAAGCTCTTCAGCGAGGCCCCATAAGATGAGCCGCAGGCGCGTCGGCGCCGGCTTCAGCAGCGCCGGAATGAACACCGTGTGCTGGCCGAAGCGCACCTGATGCGCGCGAAGCGGACGGCGCGCCTCTTGATCGAGCGCCTTGATTTGATCGGCGATCTCGTTTCGAGGGATCACGCCCAGCCGCTCGATCAACTGATAGGCGACGCCGCGCGCCAGGCCCGTGATCGCTGGATCGTCGCGCAGCTTGATCAAGGGCTCGAACACCGCCTCGATCTTGCGGTCGATCCAAAACTGCAGCCGCCGCTCGATCTTTTCCTGCAGCGCAGGCTCGATCATCTCGTCAGCGAAGGGCGCGGCGCGCACCGCCATGGGATCGGCGCCCTCGCGCGCCAGCTCCTTGGCCTTCAGGCGGCCGACAGCGGCGTCGCCCCACATCAGTCCGCCTTGCTCGGTCAAGGCGATCTCCGCGTCCGGCGCGCTGTAGAACGTCTGCACGCGGCGGGCGAACTCCTCCTGCAAGGCGCTGGCGCCCGCGGCTTGAAGCGTTTTCGCCTCGTCGCTGGCGGCGCTCGGGTCGGCCTGGAAGCGGAAGCCTTCGATTCGGCCGACGAACTCGCCTTCGACCGTCACAGAGCCTTTGTCGTCGACGGTGGCCACCAATCTCTCCTTTTGCTTCAGGCGCCGAGCCAGAACGCTGGTCCGTCGATCCACGAACCGTTGCGTTAAGCGCTCATGCAAGGCGTCCGACAGCCTGTCCTCGATCGCGCGCGTCCGTTCGCGCCAATGGCCCGGATCGTCAAGCCAGCGCGAACGGTTCGCCACATATGTCCAAGTTCGTATATAAGCCAAGCGCTTCGAAAGCGCATCGATATCGCCTTCGGTTCGGTCGAGCCGATCGCATTGCGCGGCGAACCAATCTTCAGGCGCCACAGCGGCTTCGGAACTCAGAAACCGATAGAGCTGCGCCAAGAGCGCCGCATGTTCGGCGGGCATGGTCTTTCGGAAGTCCGGCACCTGGCAGACTTCCCAGAGAAGCTTCACCTGCGAGCGGCCTTTCGCGCGCGCCTGAACGGTCTCGTCGCGGCAAAGCGCGCGCAGCGCCGCCACGTCTTCGGCCTCCCGCGCGCGGGCGAGATGCTCTGAGCCGGGATCCCGCTCGAGGCTGGCCAGAAGGTTCTGCGGCGTGGCGTAGTCGAGCACCGCGTTGCGCCATTGCAGGCGGCCGACGCTGCGGAAGCGATGCTCCTCGATCGCGGAGACGATTTCGGCGTCGAGCGGCGGCGCCTCGCCCGTCACGCCGAAGGCGCCGTCCTCCTTATGGCGGCCGGCGCGCCCGGCGATCTGCGCCAGCTCCTGCGCGTCGAGCCTGCGATGGCGTCGCCCGTCGAATTTCGCCAGCCCGGCGAAGGCGACATGGCGCAGATCGAGATTGAGGCCCATGCCGATCGCGTCGGTCGCCACCAGGAAATCGACTTCACCTTCTTGATAAAGCGCGACTTGAGCGTTGCGCGTGCGCGGGCTGAGCGCGCCCATCACCACCGCCGCGCCGCCTTTCTGCCGCCGCAGCAGCTCTGCGATCGCGTAGACGTTGTCGACCGAGAAGGCGACGATCGCCGATCGCGTCGGCATGCGCGAGATCTTCTTTGAACCGGCGTAGCTCAGCGTCGAAAGCCGATCGCGATGCTCGAAGCGCGCGCCGGGCAACAGCGCGGCGATGCGCTCGCGAATGCTCTCTGAGCCGAGAAACAGCGTCTCGATCCGGCCGCGGGCGGAAAGGAGGCGGTTGGTGAAGACATGCCCGCGCTCTGGATCGGCGCAGAGCTGGATCTCGTCGACCGCGAGGAAATCCGCGCCCCAATCGAGCGGCATCGATTCGACGGTGCAGAGATAAAAGCGCGCTTTGGGCGGGACGATCTTCTCCTCGCCGGTGATCAGCGCCACATCGCCCGGGCCGCGGCGCGCGACGACGCGGTCATAGACCTCGCGCGCCAGAAGGCGGAGCGGAAAGCCGATCACGCCGCTCTTATGCGCGAGCATGCGGTCGACCGCGTAATGGGTTTTGCCGGTGTTCGTGGGGCCGAGCACGGCGGTCACGCCGTCATTGCGCTCCGGCGTCGCGCGCAGCCAGAACGGGTCCGCGGCGCCTGATGCGGGCGGCGGCGCGCCGCCGAAATCCGGCGCGCGTTCAGGCCGCTGAAAGGTCTCGGCGAGACGCATGCTCAGCAAGCTGACCTCTCGGAACGAAAAACGGAAGGAGCCGCGTCGACGGCGGTCGCCCGACGGCGCCGGCGGGCTGAGAGACGCGGCGGCGCTTAGATCGGACGGCCGTCCGCGGTTGGCGCGAGCCGTCTCACCGCGTTCAACGAATTCTCCAAATTCGGATGGATCGCCAGCGCCTCGCGATGCGCCGCCAGCGCGCGCCGCGGGTCGCCGATTTGCTCGAACAGGACGCCGAGACCGGAATAAGCGCTGAAATGCCGCGGCTCGAGCGCGATGGCGTTCGCCAGATCCGCCAGCGCCGCTCCGGTCTCCTCCTGATGGAAGTACGCCGAGGCGCGCATGTTCCATCCCTCCGCGAACGCCGGCGCAAGGTTCACAAGGTCCGTGAGATGCTCCGTCGCCGCCGCCCAATCCTCACGCTGCATGGCGGTCCGCCCGCGCTCGAGCAACAAATCCATGCTGTCCGAGCCTGATTGAGACCAGGATTTCGTCACCTTTTCCTCAGCTGCGCGCCAGATCGGCTCCTCCTCGGATTTGAGATCCGCATAGGCCTGCTCCAACGCCTCTTCAGGCGAAAGCTTCGGCGCCGGCTCCTCTTCGATCTCTTCCGCGGCGTCGGTCTGCGCGCCGCTTCGGAACTCTTCGATCAGATCGCGTTGAGACGGCGCGGGCTCGCTCGGCTCAGCTCCGCGATCAACCTCCGGCGTCGTCGGCTGCGCGGCGGCGGCCCCGGCCACGCCGAGCATCGCGGCCCCGATCAGCGTCGCCAGCGCGCCGCGCGCCAGCCGCTCCGCCGCGCCTCGCCGATCGCGTAACTCCTGGTCGCGCATGCCGAGCCTCCTTCACCGCGCCGCGCGGCTCCGCCTCTGAAGCCCGCGGCTCCGAGGCGGATTGACGCTGCGTCTAGCTTTCACCGCCGTCAAAACCTGACTAAGAGGGTAGGGGCGCGGCGGCGGCGCGCCAAGGGGCGTTAAGCTTTCTCGGCGCGCTTCGCCTCGGCGCGCCGGGCGTGGGTCCCGCGACAACCGGCGGCGAAGCCGGAACTTTGATCGCGGAGCTGAGCCGAGCGAGCC
>JBCBCG010000053.1:0-21307 GCA_038530925.1 Pseudomonadota bacterium | reverse complement strand
GTTATCCGAACCCGTCTGCAGCGCCGCGCCCCAGCCTCGAAAGACCAAACCGCCGCGCTACGCCCGCGTTCGTCCAACTCTGACGTTGAACCATTGCACATCACGAGCGATCACAGTCGCGACCCGCGTCAAAAGCCTCGCCGAAGCGAACCCCAAAACACGCGACCCACGCCGCAATCGCTGCTGACCCGGATCACCGATCCATCACCCAACACAAGGCGACAAATCTCCCCGGCGATATGCTGCCTGTTCAACGCTGGTCTACGACCAACCGCAAAACCGCCCACATATCTCTTCGCAAATACTATCATTCAAAGAGCAACCCCGGCGGCGGAACGCCGCGACATCGCTGACGGTGTCGCCGGGAGCGCTGTGTATGCCGAAATGCGCCGGGCTCTGCAAGCGAAAAATGCGTCTGCTCACAAAGGAATTTCAGGTTTCTTCACAGGAAGGGCCGGCCGTCGCCGCCGATATCCTCATTTTCACGCAGCTCGGCGAGCTCGTCGGGATCCATGTCGAGCGTCGGATCCGGCTCGTCCTTCGGTCCGCCGAACGCGGCGGTCCAGAGCCAGCCGAGACCGCCCGCCAGCCCGCCAAAAAAGACGCCGACCACCGTCCCTTTGCGCGCTTCGCTCTCAGTGTCCTCACTCGGACCGCGATCGGCGTCCGAGCTGGGTGCAAGGCGCTTCTTCGCCGCCTCACGCTGCTCAGCGCGCTTGCGGCTCCAGCGCTCGAGCAGGATGAGACCCACCGCCGCCAGCGCGACGGTGATCAGCATCGCCGCGCCGGCGCCCATCGAGAGCGGCGCGGCCAAAAGCGGCGCGCCGCCGATCGGCGGGAGCGAAGCGGTCGCATCGGCCCAAACGGAAACGTCCATTTCTTCCTCCCCTCATCACAATTCCGAACATCACTATTCCGAAGACGCCGCCCGAGAGCGGACCGCGCCGGCGAGGCCAGATCGAGGCGCCGCTAAGGCGCAGGCTCGGCGGCGGCGCCCGCCGCCGAACCGCGCGTCAGCGTTAATGCACGGTGCGGACGCCGCTTGGGGCGGCGGCGCGCTCGCGCAGCCCTGGGAACACCAGACCGTCCTCATCGGCGGAGACTGCAATCGCCGCGCCGTCGGCGATCTCGCCCGCCAGCAGCAACTCTGAGAGCGGATCCTCGATCGCTTTTTGGATCACGCGCTTCAGCGGCCGCGCGCCGTAGACCGGATCGTATCCGCGCTCGGCCAGCCAACCGAGCGCCGCCGCGTCGAGATCGAGCGTGATCTTGCGCTCCTCGAGCCGCTGGCGCAGCCGCCCGAGCTGGATCTCAACGACGCCCGACATGTGTTCGCGTCCAAGCCGGTGGAACAGGATCATGTCGTCGAGCCGGTTCAGGAATTCGGGCCGGAAATGCCCGCGCACCACGCCCATCACCGCCTCCTGCGCCTCGTCCGGCGTCGCGCCGTCGGGCAGCGCCGCTAAAAACTCCGAGCCGAGGTTCGACGTCATCACGATCAGCGTGTTCTTGAAGTCGACGGTGCGGCCTTGGCCGTCGGTCAGGCGACCGTCATCCAGCACTTGCAACAGCACGTTGAAGACGTCCTGATGCGCTTTCTCGACCTCGTCGAACAAGATCACCTGATAAGGCCGCCGCCGCACCGCTTCTGTCAGCGCGCCGCCCTCATCATAACCGACATAGCCTGGCGGCGCGCCGATCAGGCGGCTGACGCTGTGCTTCTCCATGTATTCCGACATGTCGATCCGCACCATCGCCTGATCATCGTCGAACAAGAACGCCGCCAACGCCTTTGTCAGCTCCGTCTTGCCGACGCCGGTCGGCCCGAGAAACAGGAAGGAGCCCATCGGCCGGTTCGGATCCGCCAGCCCGGCGCGCGCGCGGCGCACCGCTGTCGAGACCGCCTCCACTGCTTCGGCCTGGCCGACGACGCGCGTCGCCAGCGCCTCCTCCATCCGCAGAAGCTTGTCCTTCTCGCCTTCGAGCATTTTGTCGACAGGCACGCCGGTCCAGCGCGAGACCACCGCGGCGATCTGCTCGGGCCCGACCGTCTCCGTCGCGAGCGCGCCTTTGGCCTCGTCGCCCTTCACCGCCGCGTCGCTTTCAGTGTCGAGAAGCTGTTTCTCCAGCTCCGGGATCACGCCGTATTGCAGCTCGCCCGCTTTTTGCAGATCGCCCTCGCGCTTGGCGCTCTCAAGATCGAGCCGCGCGCGCTCGAGTTTCTCTTTCAGCCCTTGGGCGCCGGCGAGCTTGTCTTTCTCCGCCTGCCATTGGGCGGTCAGCGTCGCGGAGCGCTCCTCGAGTTCGGCCAACTCCGCCTGCAGCGTCGTCAGCCGATCCTTCGAGGCGGCGTCGCTTTCTTTCTTCAGCGCTTCGGCTTCGATCTTCTTCTGGATGATGTCGCGGTCGAGCGCGTCGAGCGCTTCGGGCTTGCTGTCCACCTCCATACGCACGCGGCTCGACGCCTCGTCCATCAGGTCGATTGCTTTATCTGGAAGGAAGCGGTCGGTGATGTAGCGGTTTGAGAGCGTCGCCGCGGCGACCAGCGCGCTGTCGGCGATGCGCACGCCGTGATGCACTTCGTATTTTTCTTTCAGCCCGCGTAGGATCGAAATCGTGTCCGGAACCGTCGGCTCCTCGACGAAGACCGGCTGGAACCGCCGCGCCAGCGCCGCGTCTTTCTCCACATGCTTGCGATATTCATCGAGCGTGGTCGCGCCGACGCAGTGCAGCTCGCCGCGCGCGAGCGCCGGCTTCAAGAGATTCGAGGCGTCCATCGCGCCGTCGGTTTTGCCGGCGCCCACCAGCGTGTGCATCTCGTCGATGAAGAGCACGACGCCCGCGCCGCCAGATTGGCTCGCCTGAACCTCCGCCAGCACCGCCTTCAGCCGCTCCTCGAACTCGCCGCGATACTTCGCGCCCGCGATCAGAGCGCCCATGTCGAGCGCCAGAAGCCGCTTATCCTTCAAGCTCTCAGGCACATCGCCATTGACGATGCGCAGCGCGAGTCCTTCCGCGATCGCGGTTTTGCCGACCCCAGGCTCCCCGATCAGCACCGGGTTGTTCTTCGTGCGCCGCGAGAGCACCTGCACGGTGCGGCGGATTTCCTCATCGCGGCCGATGACCGGGTCGAGCTTGCCTGCATGCGCGTCCTCGGTCAGATCGCGCGCGTATTTCTTCAGCGCTTCGTACGTGTCTTCGGCGGAGGCGCTGTCGGCCGTGCGGCCTTGGCGAAGCGCGTTGATCGCCTCGTTCAGGCTCTGCGGCGTCGCGCCCGCGCGCTCAAGCGCCGTCGCCGCGCCGGCGCCTTTCGCGAGCGCCAGCGCCAGCAGCAGGCGCTCCGCAGTCACGAAGCTGTCGCCGGCTTTCTTGGCGATCTCTTCGGCCTGCTCCAACGCCTTGGCCGTCTCCGGCGCCAGATAGATCTGGCCGGCGCCGTCGCCTGAGACTTTCGGCTGCTTGGCGAGCGCCGCCTCAACCTCTTGCAAGGCGATCTCCGGGCGTCCGCCGGCGCGCTTGATCAGCGCCGCCGCCATGCCTTCCGAATCATCGAGAAGCGCCTTCAGAACATGCTCCGGCAGGAAGCGCTGATGGCTCTCCCGCGCGGCGATTCCCTGCGCGGCTTGCAAAAAGCCCTTCGCGCGGTCCGTGTATTTATCGATATTCATCTCTCTTCCATCCCTCCGATCGCCCTGCCTCCGCCCGAGGGAGCGGCCTTTCGCGAAAAGCCGAGGCGCGATTGCGCGGCGCCCGCATGCGGCGCGCCGACGGGAGGCCGAAGGCGATCCTCTCGCCCGCGGCCACGATATGGACGCCCATCATGGCGCGTCCTGAGCAGATGTGGGGTGTCTCTCGGATCATGACAACCGCGTGAGCGGCGCTCGCAGGGCGGCGCGCGCAGCGTCTCGAACGGCGGCGCCAGGTCGATTTCGGGCCGTTAAGGCTTTTTTAAGCCCCACTGCGGCCAATTCGCAACGACGTTGCGGAAACTGAGGGGAGACCAAAATGTTAGGCCGCTTTGACAGCAACCAAGCGATGCCGCGCCGCGCGGCGCTCAGCGTGCTCCTGGGCGCGCCCGCCATTCTCATCGCCGCGGAGGCGGCGGAGACGGCGAAGCGCCGTCGTCTCGCTTCCGGACGAAGCGTCAGCGCGGGCAGCGCCGCGCGGCGCCGGACGGCGCTCGCCGCGCCGGAAGCGCCGCCGCGCGCGCTCGAGATCTCCACGGAAGCCTCGGCCGCGCATCGCCCCACGCCGCGGCCGGCCGGGCTCGGCGCGCCCGCCGATCAACGGCGCGTCGCCTTCACACGGCAAGAGACCGGCGAAGCGGTCGATCTCGTTTACTACCAGCGCGGCGACTACGAGCCCAAAGCGATGCTGCAGATCCACCGGGCGCTGCGCGACGTGGCCGGCGACCGGCTCGGCCCGATCGATCCGCGTCTGATCGATCTCTTAAGCGCGATGGGCGAGGAGGTCGGCGGGCGTGAGATCGTCGTCACCTCCGCTTTCCGCACGCGGGCGACGAATGACAGGTTGCGCGGCGCGGCGCCGAACTCGCTGCATTTGAGCGGCAAAGCCGTCGATTTCTTCGCCCGCGGCGTCCCGACCGATCGGCTGGCGCGCCTCGTGGCGCGGCGCGCGATGGGCGGCGTCGGCGCTTATCCGAGCCGCGGCTTCGTGCATGCCGATCTCGGCGCGCGGCGGATTTGGCGCGTGTGAAGCGCGCGCTCGCGCCGCGCCGGGCCGCTGTGCTAAAGCGGCGCTATGACCCGACCTGCGAGCGACCGTCCTGAGCTGCCTGAGCGCGAGCGCCTGATCGTGGCGCTCGACACGCCTGAGGGCGCGCCCAACGCGTTGGCCGGCGGAGAGATGGCGGCGCGCATCGGCGCCGAGGCGCTTTGGTGGAAAATCGGCCTCGGCATGCTGGCGACGGGCGGCATGGCGCTTGGGTTGGAGCTGATGGAGCGCGAGCAGAAGGTCTTTCTCGACCTCAAGCTCTTCGATATCGGGCAAACCATCGAGAATGCGGTGCGCGGCCTGTCGCAGCTCGAACCGCATCTCCTCACCGTGCATGGCGACCCTCAAGTGGTGGCGGCGGCGTGCGAAGGGCGCGGCGCGCGGCCCACTAAGATCCTGGCGATCACGCTCCTCACCAGCCTTGATCGCGATGATCTAGACGCGATGCTGATCCAGCCCGGCGAGATGAGCGATTTGATCGTGGAGCGGGCGCGCCGCGCTTTCGAGGCGGGCGCGGACGGCGTGGTCGCGTCGCCGCGGGAGGCGGCGGCGCTTCGGGCGCTGCCGGAGGCGGCGGGCAAGCTGATCGTCACGCCAGGCGTGCGACCGGCGGGCGCGGCGCTCGGCGATCAGAAACGCGTCGCGACGCCCGCGGCGGCGATCCGCGCCGGCGCCGATCAGATCGTGGTGGGCCGGCCCATCATCGCCGCCGCCGATCCGCAAGCGGCCGCCCGCGCCATTCAAGCCGAGATCGCCGCGGCGTTGGCCGAGCCCGGCGCCGCGCCGGCGCCGTGAGCGCGCCGGCCGGCCGCGACAGCGCCGCCGCGCGCGCTCGGCCGGGAACGCTCTGCCGCGCCTGCGGCTGGCGCGATCCAATCCCGCGCGGGCGAGACGGCGGCGATCTCGGCCGCTGCCCCGCCTGCCGCGCGCCGCGCCTCATCGCGCATGACGAACTCTTCAGCCTCGCCATCGCCCATGTCGATTGCGACGCTTTCTACGCCTCGGTCGAGAAACGCGATCGGCCCGAGCTGCGCGAGCGGCCCTTGATCATCGGCGGCGGGCGGCGCGGCGTCGTGACCACCGCTTGCTACATCGCCCGGATCCACGGCGTGCGCTCGGCGATGCCGATGGCGCGCGCGCTGTCGCTCTGCCCTGAGGCGGTGGTGCTGAAGCCGGAGATGGCGAAATACGTCGCGGTCAGCCGAGAGATCCGCACGCTCTTCGAAGCGCTTACGCCGTTGGTGGAGCCGCTCTCGCTCGACGAAGCCTTCCTCGATCTCAGCGGCACGGAGCGCGTGCATGGCATGCCGCCGGCCGCGGTCGCGGCGCGGCTGGCGACCCGGATCGAGCGCGAGATCGGCGTCACCGTCTCGGTCGGGCTGAGCTGGAACAAGTTCCTGGCGAAGATCGCCTCGGATCTCGACAAGCCGCGCGGGATGGCGGCGATCGGGCGGGCTGAGACGCTGAGCTTTCTGGAGCCGAAACCGGTGCGGCTGATCTGGGGCGTCGGCGCCGCGATGGAGGCGCGGCTCGTCGCCGACGGCTTCGCGACCATCGGCGATCTGCGGTGCGCTGATCCCGCGGCGCTGGCGCGCGCCTATGGCGAGATGGGGCTGCGCTTGTCCCGGCTTAGCCGCGGAGAGGACGACCGGATCGTCTCGGCGCGGCGCGGCGCCAAGAGCGTTTCGGCTGAGACCACCTTCGATCGCGATCTCGCGCCGGGCCGCGCCGCGGATCTCGCCGCGCTCGACGCCGCGCTCTGGCGCCAATGCGAGCGCGTCTCCGCCCGGATGAAAGCCGCATCGCTTCTCGGCGGCGTGGCGACGCTCGCGCTGAAGACCGAGCGGCACAAGCGGCTGACCCGGCGCCGGACGCTCGGCGCGCCGTCCGATCTCGCCGAAGATCTCTACCGCGCCGCACAGGACATGCTGCGCAGCGAAGTGGCGAGCGCGAAGGCGGACGCGCCGCGCTACCGTTTGGTCGGCGCAGGCTACACAGAGCTGCGGCAGCGCGCCGCAGAGGTCGCAGGCGAGACTCTCGGCGCTGATAATCAACAGAATTTTGATGCGATGCTGGATCCTGAGCGCCAGCGCCGCGCCGAAGCGGAGCGTGCGGTCGACCGTCTCAAGGCGCGTTTTGGGGAGGATGTGGTGCGAAAAGGCCGCGGTCTTCGCTCACCACATAGCGGCTAGTCGCAAAAATAGGGGCGATTAACTTTGATTTTGCTGCGCTGCACACTTATAAAACTCACACGGCGTTCGCGCCGTCGCCCTTCCCGGGCGTTTCCTCCCTAGACTTGGGCCGCCTTAGAGCGGCTCTTTTTTTTGCCTATTCTCAAGAGGAAAGCCGCGGGCGACGTGGTTTAGAAGCCTGTTGGCGCCGAAAGCGTCCGGCGCGCGGCTATTCGGCGGCGAGACTATCTGGAGCGGCGCTGTCGCTCTCCGCAAGCGTCGCCTCGTCGATCATCGCGCAAATCGCGGCGATGACGGGCTCAAGACGCTCGACGATCTCCGCAAAGCGCGGCGAGGGCGCGATCGTCTCCGCGTCGAGATAGAGGCCTCGATCGAGCTCGATCTGCACGGCGCTCACACCGGCGCGCGGGCGTCCGAACCGTTCGGTGATGTAGCCGCCGGCGAAGGGCGAGTTCCGTTCCACGCGAAATCCCGCTTCGGTGAAGGCCGCTTCGATCGCGTCGACGAAATGCGGCTCGGCCGAGACGCCGAACCGATCGCCCAGAACCACATCCGCAGGCGCGGCGCGGCGTCGGCCGCCGCTGGCGCCGCTCGGCATGGAATGGCAATCGAGCAAAAGCGCGCGGCCGAAGCGCCGACGCGCGCGCAGCAGCAAGGAGGCGAGCGCCTCGTGATACGGCGCATGCCAAGCGGCGATCCGCGCTTCGGCCTCGGCGATCGGCAGCTTGCCGTCATAGATCGGCACGCCTTCGGCGACGATCCGCGGCACCACGCCGAGCCCGGCGGCGACGCGGGCGTTGATCGGCTTGCGCGCCGCGCCCTCAAGCAACGCAGGGTCGAGATCTTGCGGGCAGCGGTTGAGATCCACGAAAGCCCGCGGCGCCACGGCCGCGAGCATCGGCGCCCCTTGGCGCGCGGCTGCGGCGAAGAGCAGATCGACAAAGGCGTCTTCCGAGGCGCGCAGCCGCATCGGATCGAGCCGCGCGGCGCGGATGAAAGCCTCGCTATAGGCTCGCCCGCTATGGGGCGAGCTGAACACCGCGCCTGACCGCAGGATCGGCGGGTCGGTTAAAGCGAAGGCGCCTGCGCGAGCGCCTTGCGCTGCGGAGGGCTCGGATCCCAGGCTCTGGGCGGGCTCTTCAAGCACGCGGTCGGGCGCGGCGCGCGCCACCGCGCCCGCCGCTCCGCGTCCTTTCATCGCCGCCGCCTTGGCGTGCCCCATCCTCAAGCTCCCTTGGCCCAGCGGTCCGTCGCGGCCCAAGTCGCGGCCGGAAAAGACGCTTTGTGGATAAGCGGTAGAGGTCTGTTTACCGGCTTCTGTTTCAGTCTACCCGTCACAAGAGATATCACAGCCTAGGAATACGCCCATGCCTCGCATCATGCTAGCGACTCCCGATGATGTGATGAGACGCTACATCGGCGAAAAGCTGAAGCGGGCGGGTCATTTCGTCACGAGGGTCGCGGATTACGACGTGGCGCTGACATTGCTGTGCGAAAGCGCTTTCGATGTGCTGCTGGCCTCGGTCGACACCGATGACGCCGAAGGTTTGGCCTTCGCGCATGAGGCGCGGCGTCTCGACCCCGAGATGCGCGTCGCATTCATAACGGGCTTCGCGCTCGTTCCGCTCGAATCGCAGCATGACGACGAGGACGGTCTTTACGATCGTTTGGGCGCTCCAACGCATCTGTCTAAAGTCGTCGACGAAGTCGGCCGCTTGATGGCGGCGTAGGCCGCGACGCTCTCTTGCGCGAAGCCGGCGCGGGAGCTATAGACCGCTCCTCGCCGTGGAGACGCGGCGTCGTCGCCGATGGGCGTCGCAATGGGGCGCGTAGCTCAGCGGGAGAGCACTACGTTGACATCGTAGGGGTCGCTGGTTCAATCCCAGCCGCGCCCACCATCGCGACGCATTTATGGGTCCGCCGCGGCGCTGCTCTGAAATGAGCGGCGCTATTGGTGTTTTTGAAGTCTGGAAGGGCGTCGCCGCGGGAGCGCGATGCAAGGAACGATGAAGATCAAGAACTCGATCAAATCGCTGAAATCGCGCCATCGGGATTGCCGGGTCGTGCGCCGGCGCGGCCGGGTCTACGTCATCAACAAGACGCAGCGGCGCTTCAAAGCGCGCCAAGGCTAGGCGCTCTCGGCGCCGCTAAGGCCTATTCTCGCTCAAAGGGCGGAAAATGCGCTGCGCTTTTCACCGCGCCGCGCGCTTTCTGCGGCCAGTAGGGCGCGCGACCTTCACCGGCGACCTTCACCGATAGCGGTCTTCATCCGGCGTTTGAGTTGCGAGCGCATTGATCGCCGTATCGATGGTGGTCTCTCGAAAATGCGTTCGAAAAAAAAAAGCGCTTTCCAAGGTCATGGAAAGCGCTTCTCTTTTTTTCCCGACGAGCAACGAAGACGACGCGGTCCTTATGGTGCGTCTTATCTTTCGCCGTCCTCCCCGTCCCTGGGCCGTCGCCTCTGGTGCGGCGCGTGTGGGGGAACGCAGTTGCGTCGCGTTGTCCTTCCCATGCGCTTCTGTAACAAAATTTCGCGAGTTGAGGTCAAGGGGAGATTTCGTTTCGTCCGCACCCATGGCGCGAAAAGGCTGATTTTTCGCTCGCTCAGCGCCGAAATGTTCCGAGGTCGGCGCCGCGGTCGAGGCTGAGGTGCGCTGACGCGCAGCTTTCACCGAAATGAGCACGCGGTGTTTCCGCGTGCTCTATCAACGCATTACGTCGCGTCATGCCGTGATCGGTTACTCGGCGGCGATTTTGCGCGGGCCGCTTTGGATCTCGATCCGGCGAGGCTTCAGCGCCTCCGGCACTTCGCGGATCAGCTCCACATGCAAGAGACCGTTCTCCAGCGAGGCCGCGACGGCCTTCACGTGATCCGCGAGCTTGAAGCGCCGCTCGAAGGAGCGCTCAGCGATGCCGCGATAGAGAACTTGAACATCGTCATTCGCGGCTTGGGGCTGCGCCTTGCCGCCTGCGATCACCAAATCGCCGTCCTTGGTCTCAATCGAGATGTCGTCTTCGGTGAAACCGGCGACCGCGAGGGTGATGCGGTACTCGTTCTCAGCCGTTTTTTCGATGTTGTAGGGCGGATAGCCCGAGCCGGCCTCGCTGGCCATGGCGTCCAGCAAGTTCGCCATGCGGTCGAAACCGACGCTGGAGCGGTAAAGGGGCGTAAGATCAATGGTTCGCATGTCGCAGATCCTCAGTTAGAGCGATTCGCATATCGCGGGCCGCTTGGCGCGCCCGCCGCAGTGACGTTTGCGTCAGCCCCAATTGCGGCGACTGACGAGCGGTATCTGGGATCCGCCGCCGCAGGCTTCAAGACCTGGGGCGCAGCCATGGAAGGACGGCGCGCATGGGCGGAAGCGCCTGGCTGACAACCTTATCGGCGCTTGATGTCGCCGCGCTGGCGCTGCTGCTCGCCGCGTGGTTCGGCGCAAGTTGGTGGATCGAGCGCGGTCCGCGCGCCGGCATGAGCATCTCAGCGATCATGAACGAAAAGCGCGCGGTCTGGATGCGGCGCGCGGCGGAGCGCGATCAGCGGATCGTAGACGCCGCCTTGTTGACGGCGCTGCAGAATGGCGCGGCGTTCTTCGCCTCCGCCACGCTGCTCGCCGCCGGCGGCGCGCTCGCTTTGATCGCTGAAACCGATCAGATCGTTCGCGTGGCGCGGGATCTGCCGCTCTCGGAAGCGCCGCCCAGCATCGCGGCGTTTGAGGCGAAGTTGCTGGTGACGCTAATTTTGCTGGTGAACGCGTTCCTGAAATTCGCTTGGGCGCAGCGCTTGTTTTCGTATTGCGCCGTGCTGATCGGCGCGATCCCGAATCAGCCTACCCCGCCGCAACCGCTGACGGCCGAGCATCAGGCGGAGGCGGCGCGCGCCGCGGCTGTGCTGGCGCAGGCCGGCGTCAGCTTCAACCGCGGTCTGCGCACTTTGTACTACGCGCTCGCATCGCTTGCTTGGCTCATCGGGCCGCTGGCTCTGACTGTCGCCATCGCCGTGATATCGACGGTCATTTGGCGCCGCGAGTTCCGGTCGAAAGGCCGCGACGCCATGATGTGAAGCGCGACAGCAGAGGCCCGAGCTTCAGAGCACGCCGGAGAGGTCGATGCTCGGCGTCTCGCGCGTCGCCTCGAAGCGCTGTGCGCCAGCGTCGCCGATCACGGTCACATCGAGCTTTTCGGCGTTAGGGAAGCGCTCAAAATAGGGAAAGCTCATGCCGGCGAAGGCGTCCGGCGTCTCGCAGGTCATCTGATACTCGGCGCGAAACTCGCTATGGGCGCCGTGATCATGGTCGTGATCGTGGGCGTGCTCTCCATGAGCATGTTCCTCATGGCCATGATCGTCATGAGCATGCTTTTCGTGGCCGTGATCGTCATGAGCGTGCTTTTCGTGGCCGTGATCATCGTGCGCGTGCTCTTCATGGCCATGATCATTATGCGCGTGCTCTTCATGGCCATGATCATCATGCGCGTGCTCTCCATGATCGTGTTCGCCATGATCATGGTCACCGCCTTCGCCGATCAGCACCACGTCGCTCTTCACCACCGCGCAGCCCGCGGCCGGCGTCGGCGTGAAGAGAGCGAGCGGCGCGCCGAGCGATGCTTTGGCGGCTTCAACCGCCGCGAGGTCGTCCGGCTCTTTCGCGACGTATTCGAAGCCGACGATATCCGCGCCTGGCGCCGCGAATTCGATCGCCAACACACCCTTCTCGAACGCCATCGACAGGCTGCCGACCCCATGCACATGCGCGCCAAGCTCGCGCTTGCCCTCGCCCGCCTGGGCGCTCGCGCCAACCATGATCAACGCGGCGGCGGCTGCGATCGTCTGCTTCATCGGATCACTCCCTGATATCCTGCGGCGCGGTCCGGCCAGCGCCCTGCTTGATCAAGCAGATCGACGGCATTGATACAAGATAACATTGCATGTCGCTACGAACGCGAGGCGGCGGACAACGCCGCTGGCGCTTAGAGCGGCGCGCCCGCCGCTTCGCACACGGCGATAAGGCCCGGCCGCGCGCTCGCCGCCGGGCTCGCCAAGATTTCATCCAGGCTGGACGACACGGCGCCGAGGTCGACGGAGCGCAAGGCGCGCTTGACGGGACCGATCCCCGCCGGCCGCATCGAGAGCGTCCGAAATCCGAGCGCCGCCAAGGCGATCGCCTCCAGCGGGCGGCCCGCCGCCTCGCCGCAGAAGCTGAGCGGCGTATCCGCTGAGGCGCAGCGCGTCACGATCAGGCGCAGCATCCGCAGGAACGCGCCGTCCAGCGCGTCGTAACGCGCGCGCACGCGCTCATTCCCGCGATCGGCTGCGAAGAAGAACTGCATCAGATCATTGCCGCCGACTGAGACGAAATCCGCCTCCTCGTAAAAACTGTCGGGCGCGAAGGCCAAAGCCGGCGTCTCCAACATCGCGCCGACGCGCATCGCCGTCGGCGGCTGGCGCCCTTCGGCGATGTGGCGCAGCTTTTCGATCTCGATCAGCTCTTTCGCACGGTGGAACTCTTCTGCGCTCGCCAGCATTGGAAACATCACCGAGATCGCGCGGCCTTCCGCGGCGCGGATCAGCGCTTGGAGCTGCATGCGGAAGAGCAGCGGGCGGTCGAGCGCGATGCGGATCGCGCGCCAGCCGAGCGCTGGGTTCTCCTCCGCTCCGCCTTTCAGAAACGGCAATTGCTTGTCGCCGCCCATATCGAGGGTGCGGAACACCACTGGTTTGTCGCCCGCCGCCTCGAGCACCCGGCGATAAAGCCTGGTCTGCGCGTCGCGCCGCGGCGCGCGAGTGGTGACGAGATACTGCAGCTCCGTCCGATAAAGCCCGACGCCCTCCGCGCCGCTCTCCTCGATGCTGGGCAAATCGGTCAGCAGACCTGCGTTCATGAACAAAGTCATCCGCACGCCGTCGCGGGTGATCGCGGGCTGATCGCGCAGCGTGCGAAACAGCGCCGCCTCTTGCGCGCGGAGGGTGAGCTTCTCGCGATAAGCCGCGGAAACGCTGCCATCGGGGCGCAGCAGCGCGCGGCCGACATCGCCGTCGACGATGATCGGCTCATCGGTCTCGGCTTCGTAACTCACGCCCTTGACGCCGGTCACGAGCGGGATCTCAAGCGCGCGGGCGACGATGGCCGCATGCCCGCCGGCCGAGCCTTCCTCAAGCACGACGCCCTTCAACCGCCCGCGGCCGTAATCCAAGAGCTCGCCCGGTCCGAGCGCGCGGGCGAGGAGAATGGCGTCTTCCGGCAGATCCTCGGGCGAGGGCGGCGCGACGCCCAAAAGCTCGCGCAGCATTCGGTTCGCGAGATCATCGAGATCGGAGAGCCGGTCGCGCAAATAGGGATCGGCGGTCTTCTCCAGCCGCGCTCGCGCCTCCGACTGCACTTTCTCCACCGCGGCTTCGGCGGAGAGGCCGCCCTCGACCGCCGCCTCCAAGCGCCGCAACCAGCCGGCGTCATGCGCGAAGAGGCGGAAAGCCTCTAGCACGTCGCGATGCTCGCCCGGTTCCAGCAAACCGGCGGCGGCGCGGCCGGCGGCCAGCCCTTCGCCGGAGATCAGGCGATCGATCTCGCCGCGCACGGCCTCGATCGCGTCATGCAGGCGCGCGCGCTCCTTCTCCGCATCATCGGCGATGGGATTATGCAGCACGATCTTCGGCTCATGCAGCACCACCCGGCCGATGGCGACGCCCTCCGCCGCCGCGACGCCGCGCAGCATCACCGGCCCGCGCGGCGCGGGCTCGGCTTGATCCGCCTCGGTGAAAAGCGCGCCGGCGTCGGTCATCTCCGCGATCACCGTGGCGATCAGCTCAAGCGCCTCGACCTCTTCCTCGTCATAGCGGCGGGCGGCCTTGTTCTGCACCACAAGCACGCCGAGCGTGCGCCCTAGCCGCCGGATCGGCGCGCCGAGGAAGGAGCGATAGATCTCCTCGCCCGTTCCCGGGATGAAGCGGAAGCCTGGAGTGTTCGCCGCATCGTCAGTGTTGATCGGCTCGCCCGTCGCGGCGATGCGGCCGACCAGGCCTGCGCCGATCGGTAGCTGCGCTTGGCGGACGGATTCGGGATTAAGGCCCTCCGTCGCGCGCAGCACCAGCGCGCCGGACCGGTCGAGCAGATAGATCGAGCACACCTCCGCCACCATGTTGGTGGCGATCAGATGAACGATTTTGTGCAGACGTTCAGCGCCGTCGCCCGCGCCGGCGAGCGCTTCGCGGATGCGCCGCAGCAAAACGCGCGGCTGGGCGCCGCCGTCGCGGTGATAAGCGCCTGCGCTCATGCCCGTCTTTCTTGCTTCGCCGATCGCGCTGCGCCGCGAGATCAACCTCACCGAGCATCATGGATACGCCAAGCGGCGCGCGAGGCCAATCATGTGAGCCTAGGCGCGCCTGGCCGACCGTTCTCTCAGCCGAGCTCCGGCGCGCGGTCGAGCCCGAAGGCGGCGTGCAGCGCGCGCACCGCCAGCTCCATATATTTACGGTCGATCAGCACGCTGACTTTGATCTCGGACGTTGTGATCACTTGGATGTTCACGCCTTCGCGCGCCAGCGCGTCGAACATCGTTTGCGCGACGCCGGTATGGCTGCGCATGCCGAGCCCGACGATGGAGACTTTGGCGACGCTGCGATCCACATGCAGATCGGTGTAGCCGATGCTCTCGCGCGCCGCCTCGATCGCCGCCATCGCGCGGTCGCTGTCGGCGAGCGCGACTGTGAAGGTCATGTCGGTGCGGCCATCGTCGCTGATGTTCTGGACGATCATGTCGACATTGACGCCGGCCTCGGACAGCGGCCCGAACACCGAGGCGGCGACGCCCGGCTTATCCGCCACCCGCGCCACCGTGAGTTTCGCCTCCTCGCGCTGAAACGCGACGCCTGTGACCGCGGTGCTCTCCACCTGACCCTCCGTATGGCGCAGCACATCCTCATCGGCGCACACCATGGTGCCCGGCTCGTCGCTGCCGATCGCGTCGCCGAAGCTCGACAACACTTGCACCGGCAAGGCGTAGCGCATCGCCAGTTCGACCGACCGGGTTTGGAGCACTTTGGCGCCGAGCGAGGCCAGCTCCAACATTTCTTCGTATGCGATCCGGTCGATGCGCTGCGCCGCAGGCTCGATGCGCGGATCGGTGGTGTAGACCGCGTCCACATCCGTATAGATGTCGCAGCGCTTCGCGCCGAGCGCCGCGGCGAGCGCCACCGCCGAGGTGTCCGAGCCGCCGCGCCCGAGCGTCGCGATCCGCCCATCCGGCGCGATGCCTTGGAAGCCGGCCACCACCGCATGCAGGCCTTCGGCGAACTTCCGCTCGAGCGCGAGGATTTCGATCTCGGCGATGCGCGCCGCGCCGTGATTGTCGTCCGTGCGCACCGGGATCTGCCAACCCTGCCAGCTGCGCGCCGGGGCGCCCAGCTTTTGCAGCGTCAGCGCCATGAGCCCGGCGGTCACTTGCTCGCCCGACGAGACGACGGCGTCGTATTCGCGCGCGTCGTAGAGCGGCGAGATTTCGCGCACGAGGTCGACCAGCTTGTTGGTCTCGCCGGCCATCGCGGAGACGAGCACGGCGACGTCATGGCCGCGCTCGATCTCGCGCACGACTTTCTTCGCCGCATTCTCGATGCGCTCGAGCCCGGCGACCGAGGTGCCGCCGAATTTCATCACCAAACGCGGGCGCGCGCCGGTCGCGGCCAGCGGTTCGAGACGGGGATCGGGCTGCGTATGGGCGTCCGCCTCATCGGCGGGCGCGGCGCCCAAGGTCGCCTGTGCGGTCACGGCGTCGTTCATGTCTTCGGCTCCACTGCGCCGCAGCGCTCAATTGCGAGGCGCGGCGACGTGAGCGCTGATAGGGGAGGCGGGCGAGCGCGTCCAGCGGCGCCGCGTCGCGCCGCATCGAGCCGCGACGCGGCGCCGCCGCGAGGGCTCTGGCGCTCAATCGTCGGTCTTGTCGATCCACGGGATCGGCGCCACGGGCACGCCATCTTCCAGCAAGGCTTCGGTCTCGTCCCGGCTCGCCTCGCCATAGATCGGGCGCGCCTCCGCCTCGCCGTCATGGATCGCCCGCGCCTCCTCGGCGAAGCGCGGGCCGACCGGCTCCGCCGTCGCCTCCACGAAAGCGCGCAGCGCGCGAAGCTTATGCTCGATCTCGCGGCGCTGCGCGGCCGCCGGCGGCGCGGCCGCGGCGGGCCGGGGCGCCATGGCCGGCGTTGGCGCTGGCGGTGCGGATGAGGCGCCGTGCGGAGGCGTCGCTTCGATCGGCGCGCCCTTCGCCGCGCCCTCCGCCGCGCGCTTGGAAGGCGCCACCGACGGCGCCATCAACGCTTTCGAGATTTCAGTTCCGCCGCAGCTCGGGCAGCTCACCAGGCGCGCCTCGATCTGCTGGTCGCAGCTCGCCTGGTCGCGGAACCAAGCGTCGAACCCGGCGCCGCAGGAAGAGCACGCCAATGCGTAGCGGATCATGCGCTGGTCCTTCCTCTGCTCCCGCCCCATCGCATGATCGCGGGCCGCGCCGCGCGCCGAGGGCGCCGCGAAAACGGTACGATAGCGCAGATCGCGCCTCTGTCTGCGCCGACTTCGTCGCGGCGGCGCTGTCCTGCGCCGCTCTGTGATGCTAGGGCGCGGATATGGATCAGCATGTCGAGCGCGAGGGGCCGGATCGGCTGCAGGAGACGCCGCCCGCGGCGGGCGCTTTCCGGCGCGCGCTGATTCTGACGGCGCCAGCGGCGATCGGCGCGGTCACGGTCGGGTTGACCGCGTTAAGCGGCGCCGAGGGCGCGCGCTTAGCGATCGGCGTGGCTCTGGGCGCGGCGCTGGGCGCGGCGGCGGCGAGCTGGCTGGTCGGCGTGCGCGTCAAAGTCGTGCGCGAAGCGGCGCCGCCCGCGCCGCCCGCTCTGACGCCGATCGAAGAACGCTCCGAAGCGGCGGAGCAAGCCGCAGCGCTCATCGCCGGACCGTCGGCGAGCTTCTCGCAAGCGTTGTGCGACGCGCGGCTCATCCTAGAGACCCTGCCGGCCGCTCTCTTGATCCTAAACGCGCGTGGCCAGGTGATGTTCGCGAACGCTCAGGCTGAACAAGAGACGGGCCGCCGCCTGCACGGCGAACCGTTCGCCGCGGCGCTGCGCGCGCCGGCGTTGGTGGAGGCGGTGAAGGAGTCCTTCGACGGCCGCGCCGCCGCCGACATCGAGTTCACCTTGCATCGGCGGCAAGAGCGTCATTACCGCGCCAGCGTGCGCGCCTTGCCGGGCGACGCGCTTGGGGCGGCGGCGGCCGAAGGCGAAGCGATCTATGGACAGGCGCGCGTCGTGATCGTGCTGCAGGACCAGACGCGCGCGCGCCGCACTGAGCAGCTGCATCGCGATTTCATCGCCAACGCCAGCCATGAGCTGAAGACGCCGCTCAGCTCCATCGGCGGGTTCGTCGAAACGCTGCGCGGCGCGGCGCGCGACGATCCTGCGGCGCAAGAGCGCTTTCTTGGCATTCTGGCCCAGCAGGCGGAGCGCATGCGCCGGCTGGTGGAGGATCTGCTCTCGCTCAACCGCATCGAGTTGAACGAGCATGTGCCGCCGCGCGAGACGGTCGATCTGATCGCCATCGCGCGCCGCGCCGCCGCCGAGACGCCGGGGCATCAGCAGGAGCGGTTGATCTTAGAGCTGCCGGACGATCCAGCCTGGGTGCGCGGCGACGGCGCGCAGCTTGAGCAGGTGATCTCGAACCTGATCGAGAACGCTCTGAAATACGGCGGCGAGGGGCGAGAGGTGCGCGTCTCGCATCAAGAGCGGACCGCGCCGCGGCGGCGGATCGGCTTGGCGGTGCAGGATTTTGGGCCTGGCGTCGCGAAGGAGCATCTGCCGCGGCTGACTGAGCGCTTCTACCGCGTCGAACAGCGCCGCGACGCGCTGAAATCCGGCACGGGGCTCGGGCTTTCGATCGTCAAACATGCGGTCTCGCGCCATCGCGGCCGGCTTGAGATCGAGAGCCGCCTCGGCCATGGCAGCCGCTTCACCGTCTGGCTTCCGCCCGACGACGCGTTCGATGGCGTCCCGACCCCAAGCGCAGAGGAGGCGGTGGATCCGCCGCCGCGCGAGACGAGCGCAGGGCCGGCGCTTTAACCACGGCCGCGCCTGCGCCAAAGCCTTCGGGCGATGGCGGCGCGAACAATGTGAAGGTGGCGAGCATGCGCCCCACGGAGAGTTTCGACAGTGATCTCGCCTCGCTGCGCGCGCGGCTTTCGGAGATGGGCGGTCTGGCCGAGGAGCAGCTCGCCGGCGCGATCGATATCGTGCGCCGCCGCGATCTGGCGCTGGCGCAACGCGTGGTCGAGGCGGACAAGGCATTGGACGCCTGCGAGGAGCAGGTTGAGGAGATCGCGCTGCGCATGCTCGCTTTGCGCCAGCCGCTCGCCAAAGAACTGCGCGAGACCATCGCGGCGCTTCGAATCGCCTCGGCCCTTGAGAGGGTGGGCGATCTGGCGAAGAACATCGCGCGCCGGGCGGAGAGCCTCTCCGATCGCGCGCGGCCGCCGGCGGAGAGCTCGATCTTGCGGATGGGCAAGCTTGCGCAGTCGCAGCTGGCCGACGCGCTCGACGCCTTCGGCGCGCGGGATAACGACGCCGCGATGGATGTTTGGCGCCGCGATGTGGAGATTGACGAGCTTTACAACAGCGTCTTCTACGATCTCGTCACGCAGATGACCTACGAGCCGCGGCAGGTGAGCCAGGGCGCTCAGCTCATGTTCATCGCGAAGAACATCGAGCGTGTCGGCGATCACACCACTTTCATCTCGGAGATGACGCATTTCGTGACCGTCGGCCGCTCGATCGAACGGGAACGGCCGAAAGGCGCCGCCGAATTTCCAATGATCGATCCGGAGCCGGGCGATAGCGCCGTCGCATCCAAACCGCCGCGCCGCGGCGCGCATGATCCTGGCGAATGAATCCGAACCAGCCCGCGCAGGGCGAGCCGGTTCGGTTTTTGGGATGCGCCGACGCGGAAGCGCCGCGCTTAAACGATCGGATCCGGCGATGACCGCGCCGAACCGACCGCCCGCCGGCGCGGCCTTAGGCTGAAGCGGACCGGTTGCGGTTGCGATCGCGGTCGCGCCTCGAGGACATCGGCTGGTAGGCGACCGCCACATGCGCGGCGCAATAGGGCTTGTCCACGGCGCAAGGCAGACCACAGAAATAGAAATCATTCGTGCTGGGATCGCCGATCGGCCATTTGCATGTCCGCTCATTCAGCTCCAGCAGCGACAGCTTCCGCGCGCTGCGCTCGACCTCGGCGGCGAGCGCAGCGACCGGGTTCGGCGCCTCCGGCGCGGGCGCCTCGATCTCGGCCGGCGCGGGCGCCGCCACCGGCTCCGGCGCTGCGGCGGTCGTCGGCTCTGGGGTCGTCGCCGGTTCCGGCGCGGCCGCTTCTTTTTTCTTCAACGGGGCAGGCTCCTCTGGCTCCGACTCCGGTCCTTTCGCCGGGCCGGAGCGGTTCGACAATCCAAGGCGGTGGACCTTTCCGATCACCGCATTTCGGCTGACGCCGCCCAGAGCCGTCGCGATCTGGCTGGCTGTCAGCCCTTCGTTCCACAACTCCTTCAGACGCTCGACCCGCTCATCGGTCCAAGCCATCGACCCCTCCGCTCCCGACTGGCCGCTTGACCGACACGGGGACCTTTGATCTGGAACCGCCTCGCGAGGGTTCAGAGCAGTCGCCGTGTTGGACGAAGCGCGGCCGCACTCCACCCTCCAGAGCGTGAGAGATAGCAGCTCGGACCGGCTTGCAAAAGGGATGCCTTGGCGCAGAGCCGCCGATTCGTCGAAAGTAGCAGCCCATGAGCCGCAGTGACGCCGCCCACGAAACAAAGCGCCCGGATCAGGGCTCGGATGAGCGCCTTGCGGCGCCAGCGGACTCCGCGCCCCGGTTCAGCGCGCCTCAGATGGGCGTTCCACAATTCGGCGCGGTGAACTGGATCGGCGTCGGCACACTAGCGCGACGCGAAATCATCAGGTTTGTCAAGGTGTACGGCCAGACGCTGGGCGCGCCTGTCGCCACCGCGGCGCTGTTCTTGGCGGTGTTCACCTTCGCGCTGTCCGGCCTGCGCGGCGAGATCGCCGGGCTGCCTTATATCGAGTTCCTCGCGCCGGGCGTGGTGATGATGACCGTCATCCAGAACGCGTTCGCCAACACCTCATCGTCTGTGATGATCGCGAAGATCCAAGGCTCGATCGTGGATTCCCTCATGCCGCCGCTCACTTCGGCGGAGCTGACCTTCGGTTTTATGATCGGCGGCGTCGCGCGCGGGGTGATCTTGGCCCTGGTCTGCGCGGCGGTCTTGTTTCCTATCGCCGGCGTCGGCCTCGCCTATCCGCTTTGGGCGCTGTTCTTCACGCTCGCCGGCGCGACGATGCTGGCGCTGCTCGGGGTGATCGCCGGGGTTTGGGCGCAGAAATTCGATCACATGGCCTCGATCACGAATTTCATCATCACGCCGCTCTCGTTTCTGTCCGGCACGTTTTACAGCATCGAGGCCCTGCCGCCGACATGGGCGGCCGTGTCCCATTGGAACCCGTTCTTCTATTTGATCGACGGGTTTCGCTATGGCGTCGTGGGCGTCGGCGATGCGAACCCTTGGATCGGCGCGCTGGTCTCTCTCGCGCTGATCACGGCGCTGTGGGGAGCGTGCTGGCGCCTCTTCGAGACTGGTTATCGCCTGAAAGGATGATCGCGGGGTCGGCGCGTCCGTTTTCGCGTCGCGATTGACAGGGCCTTTGCGGCGCGTGATGGTTCTGTCGACCTTGACGCTCCATCGCGCGAAAGCCGGTGGAGCGTCGTTGTTTTTGCAGCGCGCCCGTTCGGGCGGCGCGCGCGGCGCGAGCGTAAAGGAAGCCGATCGTGATCCCCGCTGTGATGCCCACCTATGCGCGGCAAGACCTTTCCTTCGTCTCGGGCGAAGGGGCGTGGCTGACCGAGGCGAGCGGCGAGCGCTATCTCGATTTCGGCGCGGGGATCGGCGTCAACGCGCTTGGCCATGGTCATCCGAAGCTGGTCGAAGCGGTGACGCGGCAGGCCAACGCGGTCTGGCATCTCTCGAACCTCTACCGCATTCCCGGCCAAGAGGCGCTGGCGGAGCGTCTGGTGGAGGAGACCTTCGCCGATACGGTGTTCTTCACCAATTCCGGGGCGGAGGCGATCGAGTGCTGCATCAAGGCGGCGCGCCGCCATCACAGCCAAGCGGGCCGGCCGGAGCGCTGGCGGATCATCGGCTTCGAAGGCGCTTTCCACGGCCGCACGCTGGCGACCATCGCCGCGGCCGGGCAGCGGAAGCTGGTGGAGGGCCGCCACCATCGCCGGATCGGGCTGCAGGCTTTCCGGACACCCGATCGCCAGATCGAAGCCGAAGGGCGCCGCCGC
>JBCBCG010000052.1:0-21491 GCA_038530925.1 Pseudomonadota bacterium | reverse complement strand
TCCGGGCCGCCGCAGCCAGGCGAGACCGAGCAGCGCAAAGGCCTGGTCGACGGCGCGGCGGCTGAGATCGAGCGGCGCGCCCTCCGCGCTGATGCGGTGGATCCAACCGGGCTGGCCGTCCGGCGCCCACGCCGTCTTTCGCACGCGGTCGAAGGCGCGGCGGGCGATGGCGGCGCCGTCGGCGCGGAGCCCAAGCGAGTGTGCGGCGCAGAACACCATGATCTGGCGGAACTGCACCCGCACCCGCCGCGACGCCGCCGCATCCGGCGCGCCATGAAGGGTCAGTTGCTCGTGAAAGCCGCCGGCCGCGTCGCGGCCCGCTCCAGCCCAGAGCGGCAGCGCGGTCTCGACCATCCAGTCCTGAAACGCTCGGGTCTCCATGCCTGCTCCCGCCTTTGCTTTCGGATCGGTTCGCCCGCCTACGGCGCGCCTACAAAGACCATGCCGCCGACCGCCGGCCAAGGGGCGATCGAGGCGTGGACGCGCGGCGGCGGTCATCGGCGAAAGCGGCGCAGAAGCCAGAGCGCGGCGTCGATCGCGAGATCGCGCAGCGCCGCCGCCCATTCGCCGCCCAATCCGAGTGTGAGCGCCGCTTTGACGACGATCACGAACGCCGCGCCGAGCCGGCGCCGGAACGCGACGAGGAGATCGACGCAGAGCGTCGCGAAGAGACCGGCTCCGAGCAGCAGGAGCAGTTGAGACGTCAGATCGATGATCATGTGGAAGCCCTTTATGCTGGGCTTCTCCGGAGAAGCATGGCGCTAGCTCTCTCTCCCTGCCGGCGCCGCGCGCGTCCCTCAATCGGGTCTTCAGGGCCTTGAGAGGACGGCGCCGCCATCCCTCTCGCCCGCGCCCCGCGCAGAGCGTCCGCGCCATCCTCGCCCGCTCTCGCGACGCCCGCGCGCAGTCCCGCGTCGTCCCCAGGGACGCCCTGGCCAGCCGAGCGACGCGCGGGCATCATTGCAACCATTGCAGGAGGACGCGCTTCGATGACCACGAGCACGGAATTCATAGCGATTGCCGAGCTACCCGAGAAAGCTGAGCGTCTGCTTGAGCATCATCGGGACGCGACCAACGCGCCGATCAGCAAAGCCGAACTTTGCCGCCGGCTGGAAGCTTATGGAGCGGTCTCGGGCGAGTTGCGGAAGTCTTTTGTGACGAGGTCCGACACCGGCGAGTCCGCGCAATATTTCAACGCCCTGAGAGCGCGCGACGAAGCCGCGCTCTTCGCCAAATTCAATTTCGACGAAACCACGCCTGGTTGGCGCAGCGGCGACGCGGCGACCTTCGCGAAGAGCATGAAGGGCCGGCGCATCAAGCCGCCGCCCGCCGCAGCAGGTTCGGATGCGGAGCGCACCGCGGGCGTCTCTGGCGCGCGCGCGCCACGAGAGGTCGTCGCCCCCTACGACGTCGCGTGGTCAGACTATGAGACGCTCAACGCCGAAGCCTTCGCGCTGTCCGCCGTCTGCCACCAATTCGAGGTCGGAAAAGCCGCCGCAATCTATTGCGAGGTCTCCCTCGGCCCGCTTCATCTGGATCGCCGGTTCGGTTTCGATCGATGTTATCTTTGGGTCGAGTGTCCCGCCGGCGTCGTCGCCGGCGACCGCTTAGGCGCTGCGGGCCGCCATTTCCCGCTGCCCGGCGCGGTCGTGAAGGCGGCGCTCGGACATTGGCTGCTTGAGAGCGCGACCGCGGGCGAGGCTTTGGAAGGTCTTTTCGAGATTGAAGAAGCGCTCTTCACCGTGCTTGGCGGCGAGCCGGGCAAAGTCCTGACCCTCCGCATGTGCGTTCCGCCGAAAGACATGGTTTTGACCGGCGCCGCTAAGGCGCAAAAGCTCTCTGAGAACGAGGATTGGTCGGAGGCGCGGCGAAAGCTGGCCAAGCGCCTGAGCCAGCTTGAAGAGCGGCGTTCCTGGCGCCGGTGGGACGGCGCGGAGGAAGATGAGACGCTCGTCGCGATGCAGAAGATCCATCTGACGGCGCCGAAATCCGCCGAGGATGATCAAGAAACTGACGAAACCGATCACGCAGCTGACGAAAAGGGCGCGCGCGGTGGTTGAGCGCGATTTCGATTTCAAGGCCGCGCGGCGAAGGCTCCAAGAGGCCGACAAAGACGAGCGCTTCGACCGCCTTGTCGCCCGGATCGGCCTCGACCCGGCGGTCGACTTGCGACTCGCTGATTGGTCGAATGTCGACTTTTCAGGCTGCGACTTGCGCGGCTTCGACTTCTCCGGCGCACGGCTCTGGGGCTGCGATTTCACCGGCGCGCGGATCGAGGGCGCGGTGTTCGACAAGGCCGAACTGGGATCGGTGATCCCAGAGACCGCGGTCGCCCAGCTCCGCAACGCCGCGGATTGGGAAAAGTATAAAGCAACTTGGCGGCCGAGCAGCCAGCCGCTCTCCGACCGCTGGCTGCGCCCGCACATCATCTTCCAAGACGCGCCTTTCGCGCCCGAGATGGCGGTGATCCCCGCCGGGCGGTTCTTGATGGGCTCGCCGCCGGACGAGCCAGGACGTCGCGACGACGAGGGGCCTCAACACGAGGTGACTCATGCGCGGCCTTTCGCGCTCGGCGGCTTCGCGGTGACGCTTGACGAGTACGACACCTATTGCGCCGCGACGGGCTCAAAACGGCCGGACGACCGCGTGTGGGGCCGCGGCTGGACCCCCGCTACCCGTGTCTCTTGGGAGGACGCCCAGGCATATTGCCGCTGGCTCTCGGAGACGGCAGGCGCGGCGTACCGACTGCCTTCGGAGGCTGAATGGGAATACGCCTGCCGAGCGGGAACGACGACGTGCTTTTGGTGGGGTGACGAGATCACATCAGATAAAGTGAACGGTGGCGGCGGTTTTGAAAAAAAAACCGCGCCGGTCGGCGCCTTCGCGCCAACCCCATGGAGGCTTCGTAAGACCTTTGGCGTTGTCTGGGAATGGTGCCAGGATTGTTGGAACGACAGCTATTCTGGCGCCCCTAATGACGGATCAGCCTGCATGACCGGAGTTGTGTCTCACGCCGTTATCCGCAGGGCCCCCTCGCTGAAATCTCGGGAGCGCACCAACTCCGCGACCCGCCACTGGAAGGCTCGCGATCTCTGGGTAAGCAACGTCGGCTTCCGTGTCGCCCGGACGCTTGGGGAGTGACAACGCACCAGTCTCATCCCTTTTGCCGCTGAGATCCTGCTTTGCAGGATCTCATCTCACTTCACCAAGACCATGAAGGCTCGCAGCCTTGGGCGACGCCGCAGGCGCGCCATCGGCAAGGCGGAGCCGAGCCGCTTCTTTTCGCGGACGCGGCGCGGCTCACCCTGATCCCAAGAGGTCCCGCATGTAAGCGGTCAAATCCTCGCGGAGTTCTTCCCGCTTCAGGCCGAGCGCGAGGTTGGCTTTTACGAAGCCGTCCATCGAGCCGCAATCATGGCGCTCGCCCTTAAAGCTGAAGCCATGCACGGGCAGGCGGCCGACGAGCTGGGCGATCGCGTCGGTCAGCTGGATCTCGCCGCCGGCGCCGCGCTCGCCTTTATCGAGCGCCTCGAACACCTCGGGCGGCAGCACATAGCGCCCGATCAGCGACTGGTTCGACGGCGCCTCGGCCGGGTCAGGCTTCTCGACCATGCCTTTGGCCGGGATCAAGCCGTCCGCGCCCTCAGCGCCGTCGGGATCGAGGATGCCGTATTTCTTGGTGAGCTCCGGCGCGACGGGCATGGTGGCGAGCACCGCGCCGCCCACGCTTTCATGCGCGGCGACCATCGCCGGCAGGCAGGGCGGATCGACCAGCACTTCATCCGGCAGCAGCACGGCGAAAGGCTCGTTCCCGACCGCGTTGCGCGCGCACCAAACCGCATGGCCGAGGCCGAGCGGCGCATGTTGGCGCACCACGATCATCTGACCATCCGGGATCGCCGCTTCGCGCACCGCTTCGAGCAGCTTGGTCTTGCCCTTCTTCTCGAGCGTTTGCTCCAAAAAGAGGTCGCGGTCGAAATGGTTCTCAAGCGCGCTTTTTCCGAGCGAGTTCACGAAAATGAACTCTTCAATCCCCGCGGCGCGCGCCTCCTCCACCGCGTATTGCAGCACCGGCCGGTCGACCACCGTCGCCAGCTCCTTTGGGATCGCCTTGGTCGCCGGCAAGAACCGCGTGCCGAGACCGGCCACTGGAAACACCGCTTTGCGTATCCGCGTCATCGCTCACCCCTCCTCATCACCACATTCGAACTTGTTCGTCGCCCGCGGTTTGAAGCGCGCCGCGGCTCAGGCGATCCCGAGCGCCGACAACGCCGCCTCGATCCTCGGCGTGTCGCTCGGGTTGTTGAGTTCGCAGAAGTCGCGCCCTGGCGGCGCCACCTCCACCACCCGCATCGCAGCGCGGTTCGCCAGAAAGCGAAGCTGCTCGAGCCCCTCCAGCGTCTCAAGCGGATGCGGCGCCCAGCCGGCGTAGGCGCTCAGCGCTTCGATCCGGTAAGCGTAAAGCCCGACATGCAGCAGCACCGGCGTCGGCGCGTCATCCGCGTATTCCCCATCGGCGAAGGGGATGACCTCTTTTGAGAAATAGAGCGCATCGCCCTTGGCGTCGGCGACAACAGTGGTGCCGCCGACAAGACCGGCGCGCCGCTCCGCCCGCAGGAGGGACAGCGCCGCCCCATCGCAGCGCACCGCCGGCGTGGCGGCGCGCGGCGCCGGATCATCGCGCAGCGCCTGGACCGACGCGGCGACGAAGCTCGGCGGCGTGAGCGGCGAATCGCCTTGCAGGTTCACCACGATCTCCGGCTGAAAATCGAGCGCGCTCAACGCCGCCGCCGCGCGTTCGGTGCCGTTGCGGCAGCTCTCCGGCGTCATCGCGACCTCGGCGCCGAAGCCGCGCGCCGCCTCGGCGATGCGCGCGTCATCCGTGGCGACGATCACGGCGCAACCCTCTCCCATTGCGGCGGCTGCGGCGACGCCCGCTTCCCAACTCCTTTGGATCAAAGGCTTTTCTCGTCCATCCGCGCCTCTCAGCGGCGCCAAAGGCTTACCGGGAAAGCGCTGCGACGCGTAGCGCGCGGGAATGATGATGACGGTTCGCATGGCGACCTCCTGAGCCGGGCGCTTAGCATGGCGTCCCGCGCGATGACAGGCTCGGCCGGCGCCGCGCGAGCCGCTCGCCCCGCCGCGACGTTAACGTCAACGTCCGTCCCTTCGAGCCGCATCGATGCAAACGCGGCGCCGAGACCACGGACGCCGCGCCGGCGCATGGAGGCGAGGGCCTGCGCGCAATCAAAGACTTCGTCGGCCGATGCGCGCGCCGAGGCTGTCGAGGTGGTTGAGGCGCCGCGCCGCTGCGCCTATAGAAGCGCAGCGGCGGGCCCCTCCGCGCATCGGCTCGCCGGCGCAACACCATTGCCGGAGCGCCGCCTTGTTCACGCAGTCCCATCTCCTCGGCGTCGCGGGTCTCGACCGCTTAGCGATCGAAGCCGTGCTGAGCCGCGCCGACGCGCATGCCGATCGCAACGCCGCCCATGCGCCGGTGGAGCGGAGCCTCAGCGGCAAGACGCTGATCAATCTCTTCTTCGAAAACTCGACCCGAACCCAAGCGAGCTTCGAGCTCGCGGCCAAGCGCCTGGGCGCGACGGTCATGAACATGTCGGTGAAGGGCTCGTCCGTTTCGAAAGGCGAGACGCTGCTCGACACGGCGACGACGCTGAACGCGATGCTGCCGGACATCCTTGTGGTGCGCCATCAGCAATCGGGCGCGGTGGCGCTCTTGGCCGAGAAAGTCGCGTGCTCCGTGGTGAACGCGGGCGACGGGCGCCATGAGCACCCGACGCAAGCGCTGCTCGACGCGCTGACCATCCGGCGCGCCTTTCGGGAGCGGCGCGGCGCGGACAGCGCCGGCGCGCGGCTTCAAGGGCTGACCATCGCGATTTGCGGCGACGTGCTGCACAGCCGTGTGGCGCGCTCGAACATTTTCCTGCATCGCGCGCTCGGCAACCATATCCGCGTCGCAGGGCCGCCGACGCTGACGCCCAAAGGGCTCGAAGCGCTTGGCGTCGAAATCAAGCCGAGCATCGCCGCGGCGGCGGAAGGCGCGGATGTGGTGATGATGCTGCGGCTGCAGAGCGAGCGGATGAGCGGGGCTTTCATCTCCTCGCGGCGCGAATATTACCATCTTTGGGGTTTAAAAGAGCCGCATCTGGCCGACGCCGCGCCGGACGCGCTGGTCATGCATCCGGGGCCGATGAACCGCGGCGTCGAGATCGACAGCGAACTCGCCGACGCCTCCGCGCGCTCGGTGATCGCGGCGCAAGTGGAGATGGGCGTCGCCGTGCGCATGGCGGCGCTGGAGATGCTGGCGGAGAACGGGCCGCCAAGCCCGCCGGAGAAGAGCGAGCCGCTTGCGGGCGCCGCGCCTTTGGGACGGTTCTTCAGCGCCGCGCCGCCGCCGCCCGCGCGGGCCGAGGCCGCGGCCACGCGCCCCCGGCCGCTCGCGCTTCTGAACGCGCGGCTGATCGATCCAGAGGCGGGAACCGAGGCTCGCGGCGGCGTGATGATCGAAGGCGGGCGCATCGTCGATCTTGGCGAGCGGCTGCTCAACGAAGATTTCGCCGCGGAGATCGAACGGATCGACTGCGGCGGCGCGGCGCTTGGGCCGGGCCTCGTCGACATGCGCGTCTTCATCGGCGAGCCGGGCGCGCGGCACCGCGAGAGCTTCGGCTCGGGCGGAGAGGCGGCGGTGGCCGGCGGCGTCACCACCATCGTCACCCAACCCGGCACGACCCCGGCTGTGGACGATCCGGCGATTTTGGATTTCATTCATCAGCGCGTGCGCGAAGAGAGCGAGACGCATGGGATGCCCCATGTGCTCAGCATGGCGGCGCTGACCCGCGGCTGCGCCGGCGAGGAGATGACCGAATTCGATTTCCTGCTGGGCGCCGGCGCGGCGGCGCTGGCGGATGGCGATGCGGTGATCCGGAACGGCGCGGTGCTGCGCCGCTGTCTGGCCACCGCGGCGAGCCTCGGCGTGCTGGTGGCGCTTCATCCCTCTGATCCGAGCCTCTCCGACGGCGCTTGCGCGACGGAAGGGGAATGGGCGCTGCGCAGCGGCCTGCCGGCGGCGCCCGTGGCGGCGGAGGCGGTGACGCTGGCGCGGGACCTGGCGCTGGTCGCGCTGACCGGCGCGCGCTATCACGCGGCGCAGATCTCCACCGCCGGCGCCTTGCCGCTGCTGGAGCAAGCGCGCCGGAGCGGGCTCGACGTCTCGGCGGCGGTGTCGGCGCCGCATTTCATGCTCTCTGAAGACGACATCGGCGCCTACCGAACGTTCTACAAAGTCGACCCGCCGCTGCGCGGCGCCGCGGACAAAGCGGCGATGGTCGAGGCGCTGGCGGATGGTTTGATCGACTGCGTCGTCTCCTCGCATCTGCCTCAGAACGAAGAGAGCAAGCGCCAGCCTTATGAGGCGGCGGCCGCCGGCGCCGTGGGGCTTGAGACGCTGCTCTCCTCCGCGCTGAGCCTCCGCGAAACCGCGGGCCTCTCGCTGCCGCGGATCTTCGCGTTGACGAGCCTCAATCCGGCGCGGCGGCTGGGGCTCGATTGCGGCCGCCTCGCCCATGGCGCGCCGGCGGATTTGGTGCTGTTCGATCCGGAGACGACGCGGCTGATCGACCGGCGGCGCCTGCGCTCGAAATCGAAAAACTCGCCTTTCCACCGCGCCGAGCTGCCGGGCCGCGTGCTGCGGACGATCGTCGCGGGCCGCATGATGTATGTGGCGGAGCCCAGCGAGACGGCGCAGTGAGAGATCTGATCCGGCGAGGGCTCTTCGCCGGCTGCGCGGCTCATCGCCGGGCCGCGCCGCGCCAAGAAGCGCCATAAGAGCCGCACGGCGCGCGATGAGCGCGACCCCGCTGACGCTTGAGCCGAGGAGGAGAGCCGTGAGACCGAGGAGCGCTGCGCATCAATGCGGCGAGAGGCGGCGAGCGGCGCTCCGATGAGCGCGCCGCCGGACATCGCGGCGCTGATCGGCGCCGCCGGGGCGAGCTTCCTTCTCGGCGCCGCGCCGATGGGCCTCTTCGTCGCGCGCGCCTTCGGGGCGGGCGATGTGCGCAAGATCGGCTCGGGGAACATCGGCGCGACCAATGTCATGCGCGCGGGCGGAAAAGCGGCGGGCGCGGCGACGCTTTTGCTCGATGCGGCGAAAGGCTTCGTTCCAGCCCTTTTAGCGGGGGCGGCGTTCGGGCCTTGGGGCGCGGCGGCGGCGGGGCTGGCGGCGTTTCTCGGCCATTGCTACTCGCCGTTCCTGGGGTTCAAAGGCGGCAAAGGCGTCGCCACCGGGCTCGGCGCCTTGCTGGCGTGGTCCTGGCCGGCCGCGCTGCTCTGCGCGCTCCTCTTCATCGCCATCGTGGCGGCGAGCCGCATGGTCTCGCCCGCCTCCCTCGCCGCCGCCGCCGCCGCACCGGCGCTGCTCGCGCTTTTGGGCGCGGCGCCGGCGGCCCTTGCGGCGCTGCTGATGGCGGCGATCACCTTTTGGCGCCATCGCGAGAATATCGGCCGCCTGATGCGCGGCGAAGAGAACCGCGTCTCCTTCGGCCGCGGCGCGGGCGGAGAGGCGCCATGAGAGCGGCGCGCGATCCCGCCGATCCAGCGTTTCAGCGCGACTGGTTGCGCCTGGCGCGGTCCGAGAATGTGGGCCCAGCGAGCTTCCGCAGCCTGCTGCGGCGGTTCGGCGATCCTGGCGCGGCGCTTGACGCGTTGCCCGATCTCGCCGCGCGCGGCGGCGCGAAGCGGCGGATCGTCGTCGCCTCGCGCGCGGACGCGAACGCGGAGCTCGACGCCGGCGTCGCCTTCGGCGCCCGCCTCGTCACGCTAGCCGATCCCGTCTATCCGGCGCTGCTGGCGGCGATCGACCCGCCGCCGCCTCTGCTGTGGGCGAAAGGCGCGGGCCTCGAGGCGCTCGACTGCTGGAGCCTCGGCGTGGTGGGCGCGCGCAACGCCTCGAGCCTCGGCCAGCGCTTCGCCCGCTGGTTCGCGCAAGAAGCGGTCGGCGCGGGCTTCGCCGTCGTCTCGGGCCTGGCGCGCGGCGTCGACGGCGCGGCGCATCAAGGCGCCCTTGAAGGTGAGGCGCCGCAGGGCGTGGCGCGCCCCCCGACCCTCGCCGTGCTCGCCGGCGGGATCGACCGCCCCTATCCGCCGCAGAGCGCGGAGATCCACCGCGCCGTCGCCGAGCGCGGCCTTCTCGTCTCGGAGGCGCCCATGGGCCTGGACCCGACCGCGCGCCACTTCCCGCGCCGAAACCGGCTGATCTCCGGCCTGTCGCTTGGCGTGGTGGTGGTCGAGGCGGCGGAGCGGTCCGGCTCTCTCATCACCGCGCGCCTCGCCGCCGAGCAAGGGCGCGAAGTGATGGCGACGCCCGGCCATCCCTTCGATCCGCGCGCCGCCGGCGTCAACGCGCTGCTGCGCGACGGCGCGACCATGGTCCGCCATATCGGCGACGCGCTGGAGGCGCTCGGCCCGCAGCTGCGCGAGACGCCCGCGCCGCGCCAGGGCCTCCTGATGGAGGATCCCGCGGAGGCGCCGCCGCATCCGGGCGATCCCGGCCCCGAGGCGCGCGCGGCGCTGCTCAATCAGCTGTCTCTCGCGCCGGTTCCGATGGACGCGCTCTTCCGCAGCGCCGGGATCGACGCGGCCGCCGGCGCCGCAGCGCTGCTGGAGCTCGAACTCGCCGGCCTTGTCGAGCGCGAAGCCGGCGCGATGGTGCGCCGCTTGGCGGCGTAAGCGCCTTCACGAGAGCGCCTCGCCTTTCACCACGGCGCGGAACAGGGCCTCGGCCTCGGCCCAAGGCGGCTCCGGCGCGGGCGGCGCGGCGTCGAGCGCCGCGCGGGCCAGGGCGAACTCGCCTTTAATGAACGCATCGAGATCAGCCAAGCGCTCGCCGTCGCCCATCTCCCGCGTCTCGCCTTTCAGCGCCACCAGCGCCTCGAGCCGCGCGGCGAGATCCGGCGCCAGCGCGACGCCCGCCATCAGCGCCTGAAGCTTCATCGGCGGGATCTCTTCGGGCCGCATCCGCAGCCAGCGCAGCGCCATCGCCGGCCTCAGAGCGTAGAAGTATTTTTTGAGCTGCGGGCGCTCTGCATCGGCGATGTTGCGGCGGAAATTGCGCTCGCCGAGACCGAGATAATGATGACGGCAGGCGCACCCATGGGCGACGCGGCGCGCCAAGGCCTCCAGCCGCGCGCAGAGCGCGTCGTCCCAGCGGTAGCGGATTGGGCTCGACAACCATTCGAGCAGCACCGGGTTCGGCTTCATCAGCAGAGCCAGCGCCTTTTTGAGGTCCCAGCCGCTGATATCGAGATCAGCGTCGATCGGCCGCTCGATGACGTCGCGCCGTTCCCGCAGGGTCAGATGCTGATCGAGCGGCCGGACATAGACGAACCGCACATCGTAATCGCTGTCGGGCGAGGGAAAGCCCCAAGCCCGGCTGCCGGATTCGATCGCGAACAGGATGCGCGCGTCCTCCTCCCGCTCGATCGCTTCCAGCCGCGCCCGAATCTCGGCGCGGATCGCCAGCGGGATCGCCAGTTGGATCGCATTGTCGACGCCGGACGCACCGTCGCGCGACGCCGCTTCGCCCGCCGCTGCGTCGTTCCGCCCGCTCATCTCACCATCTCCTTTCTGGGCGCGCGCCTGCGGGTCCTCAGTTGACAGCCCGCCAAGCCGATCCCATTTTCCCGCTCCACGTCGGCAAGGCCGAAAGAGGAGGCGAAAGCCCCTCCCGCCGTCCCGCCGATCTCGCCGACGCCGATCCGAGGGTAGGCCCAGCGCGCCGCGTCAGGGCCCTGCGCAAGAAGCCGTTTTTAAGGAGCCAGCATGGCTGTCGTCGTCGTCGAGTCGCCCGCGAAAGCGAAGACGATCAACAAATATCTCGGCCAAGGCTTCAAGGTGCTCGCCTCCTACGGCCATGTGCGCGATCTGCCGAAAAAAGACGGCTCGGTGAAGCCGGATGAAGATTTCGCCATGGAGTGGGAGCTCGACAGCGACGGCAAAAAGCGCGTCAGCGCCATCGCCGAAGCGCTGAAGGGCGAGGACAAGCTGATCCTCGCCACCGACCCCGACCGCGAAGGCGAGGCGATCTCGTGGCATCTCTTGGAGGCGCTGCGCAAACGCCGCGCGCTGAAAAAGGACACGCCGGTCGAGCGCGTGGTGTTCAACGCGATCACCAAAGCCGCCGTCACCGAGGCGATGAAGAACCCGCGCGAGATCGACCAGCCGTTGGTCGACGCGTATCTCGCGCGCCGAGCGCTCGATTACCTGGTGGGTTTCACGCTGTCGCCGGTGCTGTGGCGCAAGCTGCCGGGCTCGCGCTCGGCCGGCCGCGTGCAATCGGTCGCGCTGCGGCTGGTGGTCGAGCGCGAGATGGAGATCGAAGCGTTCAAGCCGCGGGAATACTGGTCGATCAAAGTCGAGATGGCGACCGCGGACGGGCAAATCTTCGAGGCGCGTCTGGCGCGGCTCGAAGGCGAGAAGCTCGATAAGTTCTCGATCGCCGATGAGGCGTCGGCGACGCGCGCGGTGGAGATGATCGGCGCGCGCGATTTCGCGGTCAGCTCCGTCGAAGCCAAGCCGGCGACGCAGAACCCGCGCCCGCCCTTCACCACCTCGACGCTGCAGCAGGAAGCGAGCCGCAAGCTCGGCTTCTCACCGGCGGAGACCATGCGCACGGCGCAGCGGCTTTATGAAGGCGTCGAGATCGGCGGCGAGACGGTTGGCCTCATCACCTATATGCGGACCGACGGCGTCGATATGGCGCCTGAGGCGGTGATGAGCGCGCGCGAGGTGATCAAAGGCAGCTTCGGCGAGCGCTATGTGCCGTCCTCGCCGCGCATGTACAAAAGCAAGCAGAAGAACGCCCAAGAAGCGCATGAATGCATCCGGCCAACCGATATGCGCCGGACGCCGGAGAGCCTCGGCCGGCTCGAGCCGGCGATGAAGAAGCTCTATGATCTGATCTGGAAGCGCTCGATCGCCTGCCAGATGGCCTCGGCGCAGCTCGAGAAAACCACCGTCGAAATCGACAGCCCCGACGGGCAGGTCGGCCTGCGCGCAAGCGGCCAGGTGATCAAATTCGACGGCTTCCTCAAAGTCTATCGCGAAGGCTTCGACGAGCGTGCGGCGCAAGACAAGAGCGACGAAGACGGCGATGGCGAAGAGGGCGGCCAGCTGCCGGCGATGGCGGCTGGCGATCGGCCCGAGAAAAAACAGGTGACGCCGACCCAGCATTTCACCCAGCCGCCGCCCCGCTTTTCCGAAGCGGCGCTGGTGAAGCAAATGGAGGAGCGCGGCATCGGCCGCCCCTCGACCTACGCCTCGATCATCTCGGTGATCCAAGACCGCGAATATGTGCGCAAGGAGAAAAACCGACTCTATCCAGAGGACAAAGGCCGTCTCGTCACCGCCTTTCTCGAGAACTTCTTCCGCCGCTATGTCGAATACGGTTTCACCGCGAGCCTGGAGGAGAGCCTCGACGACGTCTCCGGCGGGCGCGAGGATTGGAAAGATCTTCTGAGGCGGTTCTGGAAGGAGTTCTACGAGACTGCTGAGGAGACGAAGAAGCTCCGCAACGCGGAGGTGATCGACCGGATCAACGAGGCGCTTGAAGATCATATCTTTCCGGTGCGCGAAGATGGCGCGCCGCCGCGGCAATGCCCGCTTTGCAATGTTGGCCAGCTCTCTCTCAAGCCCGGAAAATTTGGCGCCTTCATCGGCTGCTCGAACTACCCTGACTGCCGCTACACGCGTCAGCTTGGCGGTGAGGAAGGGCCGGCGGAGGCGGGCTCGCCGGATGGCAAGGTCTTGGGCCAAGATCCTGAAACCGGTCTTGATGTGAGCCTGCGCACCGGCCGCTTCGGGCCATATGTGCAGCTTGGCGAGCCGGTGGAGAAAGAAAAGCCCAAACGCGCCAGTCTGCCCAAAGGCGTCGGCGCCGATGATGTGACGCTGGAGCTGGCGCTGAAGCTGCTCTCGCTGCCGCGCCTCATCGGCGCGCATCCCGAAGATGGCGAGCCGATCGAAGCCGGGCTCGGACGTTATGGCCCGTTCATCAAGCACAAGAGCACCTACGCCAATCTCAAAGAGTTCGCGGAGGTGTTCGAGGTCGGCCTCAACCGCGCGGTGGTGCTGCTCGCGGAGAAAAAAGAGAAAGGCGGCGGGCGCGGCGCGGCGGCCAAACCGATCAAGACGCTGGGCGAGCATCCCGAAGACGGCAAGCCGGTCGAGGTGTATTCCGGGCGCTATGGGCCTTACGTGAAGCACGGCAAGATCAACGCGACGCTGCCTAAGGAGGTGACGCCGGAGACGGTGACGCTCGCGGCGGCGGTCGATTTGATCGCGGCGAAGGCGGAGAAAAGCGGCAAGGGCGCCGCGAAAAAGGCCGCGCCCGCGAAGGCCAAAGCGGCGAAGGACGGCGAGACCAAGGCCCCGCCGAAAAAGAAGGCCGCCAGCAAAAAAGCTTCCGGCAAAAAGACCGGCGAGGCCCAGGCGGAGACCTGAGAACGGCAGCGCCGAGGAGCCCTCGCGCCGCCGGCGCAGGACGCCGCGCGTCTCGGCGATGCGCGTTTTGAGAGACACTTGGTTCGGCGCAGCGACGAGGCTCATTGCGCTGCAACAGAGTCGCGCCTACTAGATTTAGAGGCGCGGTTGGATCCGCGCCTTAGGCGCTGCGGCTCGCCGTGGGAATTGATCAGCGCGCCGCTAGGGAACCGCGCCGGTCCAAAGCGTTGCAGGAGCCGCGACATGCCCGCTGATCCCGCGCCGAAATCCAAAGCGAAAAAGACATCGAGCGACGCCGCGGCGGCAAAGGCGCAGATCCCGGGCCGCGATGATCTGATCGCCTATATCAAGGCGCAGCCCGCCGGGGTCGGCAAACGTGAGATCGCCAAAGCCTTCAATCTCAAAGGCGCCGATCGCGTGGAGCTCAAACGCATGCTGCGTGAGCTCGCCGAGGAAGGCGTCATCGAGAAAGGCGGCAAACGATTCCAGGACCACGACCGTGATCCGAGCCGCCTGCCGCCGGTGACGCTGCTCGAGGCCGGGGCGGCGGACGCTGATGGCGAGCTGACCGCGCAGCCGGCGAATTGGGATCCCGAAAACGGGCGCGCGCCGCGGATCGTGCTGGCGCCGGCGCGCAAATCCGATCCCGCGCTCGGGCCGGGCGACCGCTTTCTCGGCCGGCTCGAACCGCTCGCCGATGATGAGCGCTACGCCTATCAGGCGCGGATCATCAAGAAGCTCGGCCGCGGCGCGCGGCGCGTGCTCGGCCTCTTCCGCGCCACGGGCAAGGGCGGCCGCCTCCTGCCGGTGGATAAGCGCCAAGCGGATGAATTCGAGGTGGAGCCCGGCGCCGTGGGCGGCGCGCGCGATGGCGAGTTGGTGGAGGCGGAAGTGCTGCCGGGCCGACGCTTCGGGCTCGCTAAAGCGCGGGTGCTCGATCGGCTTGGCGATCCCTCCGCGCCCAAAGCGATCTCGCTGATCGCGATCCATGAGCAGGGTATTCCGCTCGATTTTCCGGAGGCGGCCTTAGGCGAAGCGAGCCGCGCCGCGCCGCTGACTGAAGCGGCGCTGACAGCGCGCGAGGATCTGCGCCATCTCGATTTCGTCACCATCGATCCGGCGGATGCGCGCGACCATGACGATGCGGTCTACGCCGAGCCCGACGGCGATCCGAGCAACACCCATGGCTGGGTGGTCTGGGTCGCCATCGCCGATGTGGCGGCCTATGTGACGCCCGGTTCCGCGCTTGATCAAGCCGCGGCGAGCCGGGGCAATTCGGCCTATTTTCCGGATCGCGTCGTGCCGATGCTGCCGGAGGCGCTCTCGGCGGATCTGTGCAGCCTCCATGAGGGCGTCGATCGCCCCTGCCTGGCCGTTCGCATGCGCCTCTCCGAGGACGGACGAAAGATCGGCCACAGTTTCCATCGCGGGGTGATGCGCAGCCGGGCGAGCCTGACATACGAGCAAGCCCAAGCCGCTTGGGAGGGCCGGCCCGACGATCGCGCCGCGCCGCTGGTGGATCCGGTGATCACCCCGCTCTACCAAGCGTATCACGCGGCGCAGACGGCGCGGGAGGCGCGCGCGCCGCTCGATCTCGATTTGCCGGAGCGCAAAGTGGATCTCAACGCCGAGGGCCAGGTCGCCGCGATCCGCTTCCGCGACCGGTTCGACGCGCATCGCTTGATCGAAGAGTTCATGATCCTGGCCAATGTCTGCGCCGCTGAGAGTTTGGAGGCGGCGCGCACGCCGCTCCTCTTCCGCGTGCATGAAGAGCCTAACCCCGAGAAGATCGAGGCGCTGCGCGAGATCCTCGATTCGATCGACATTCCCTTCGCCAAGGGTCAAGCGATCACCACTCAGCGTCTCAACCAAGCGCTTGAGACCGCGGCGCATGGCGAGCATGCGGAGCTGGTCAATATGAGCGTGCTCCGCGCGCAGACGCAGGCCTATTACAACCCTGAGAATTTTGGCCATTTCGGCCTAGCGCTGCGCGCTTACGCGCATTTCACCTCGCCGATCCGCCGTTATGCGGATCTGATCGTGCATCGTGGGCTGATCAAGGCGCTGGGCCTCGGCGAGGATGGTCTCAGCCTCGCGGACGCTGAAGGGCTGGCGGCGACGGCGCAGCATATCTCCATGACAGAGCGCCGCGCCATGACGGCGGAGCGGGATACGACCGATCGCTATCTCGCCGCCTATCTCGCCGACCGCGAGGGCGCGCAGTTCGAAGGGCGCATTTCCGGCGTGCAGCGCTTCGGCCTGTTCGTGAAACTCACCGAAAGCGGCGCGGACGGCTTTATTCCCATCGGCTCGCTTGGCGCGGAGTATTTCCATCACGATGCGGAGGGCGCGCGGCTCGTCGGCGAGCGCTCCGGCGTGGAGCTGCAGCTCGGGATGACCGTTCGCGTGCGGCTGCGCGAGGCGACGCCGGTCACAGGTGGGCTGGTCTTTGAGCTTTTGGACCTGCCGAACGCCGATGGGCGCGGCCGCGCCGGCGCACGGCGCACGGCCAAACATAAGGGCGGCGGGCGTCGTTCCAGCGGTCCCCGCGGCGGCGGCGACGGCGCGCCTTCCGGACGGCGCGCGCCGAAAGGCAAACTCGCCCGCGCAAAGGCCTCGCGCCATGCGCGGCGCGGCGGCGCGCCCTCCCGCTGACGCGGCGGACCACCGCGATCATAGCGCGGCGGCTCCCGGCGTCGGCGACTCGGTTTACGCGGATCAGCGGCGCGCCTGCGCCGCCGAACGCGGCGGCGGCCGACGCTCATCTCACATGCTGAACGCTTCGGTTTCCCCAGATGTCAGGTTCACTTCGTAGAAACGTTCCAGGAAGCGATAGAAGGACTGTCGATGATCCGCGTTCACGCGGAGCCGAACCTGCTCCCAATCCGCCTGAAAAAACACATCTCGAGGCAATGTCTCAAATGGCAAATCAAAGCATCCCATCGACCAAGTCTTAAACAGGCGAAACAACAGACGCTCGCGAAGCAGTGGCGTCACCCACCGGTTCCTCGTGTCGTCGCAAATCCGTGAAAACGTCTCTTCGACCGCAGCCTCAGGCCCCTCCAATACTTGAAAGAATTCACCGTCGACATGCAGCAGCATGCCGGTCACTTTATGATTACGATTATTGCGCTGCGAAGTTTCGCCAATCGCAATCAACTCTTTGCGCGACAGACGGGATGTCGCGGCGCTGACATAAACTAACCGCACTAGTCTTCCGTCCTTAAAAAGCATCCGCTTTGCCCGACCAATAAGCGCAGCGAGATCGCCGCCTTTGCAATTTATCGAAATGACGGCTGGAGATCGCCGCGGCGAAAAAGCGCTGCGACGGCGATCGAGATGCTGGTCTTTTCAAAAAACCAAGCGACGGCGCGTCGGGTGGGCCGCTCAAAGCGCGACGCGCAGCAATGCGCCGCCCGCGGCGCCGACATCGCCGCCGGGCTTCGTCGCCGTGGTGACGAAAACGGCGCGCTCATCCGGCGCGAGCGCCGGCCGCGTCGGGTAACGCGCCGGCAGCGTTATCGCCTCGAGCCGCGCGCCGGACGGCGCGAAGCGATCAAGCCGCGCGCCGCCCCAGACCGCGACCATCAGCTCGCCGGAAGCGCGCACGCACATTCCGTCGGGAAAGCCCTCTCCCTCGCCATAGCGTTGGAACACTGAACGGTCGCCCCAGCCCGATCCCTTTCGCGCAAACGCGTAGATCAGGCCGCGCGCGCTATCGGTGTGATACATCACCGAGCCGTCCGGCGAGAAGGCGGGCCCGTTGCTGACGCGGTACGGGCCGGCGTCGATCACCTCGACAGCGCCATCGGGCCTGAAGCGCAGCAGACGGCCGGCGGCGGCGCTTTCGGCGCGGTCCATCGTGCCGGCGTACCAAAGACCGTCCGGGCCTTCGGCGCCGTCATTGAAGCGGTTCGTGGCAGGCTCATCCGCGACCCGCCGCAGCTCGATCATCGCGCGCGGCGCCGTCTCGCCCAAGGCGACGCTCAGACGCCAGAGCGAACGTTCGCCTGCGCCTTCGAGATCAAACCTGTCCCGCGCCGCGCCGATCAAGCGAACCGCGCCGAGTTCATGCGGCAAAGACCATACGTCCGGCGCGGCGGCGCCGGGCGCGAAGGCTCCATCATCGGCGCGGTGCAGCCGCTTACGCAGGATATCGACCCACCACACCGCGCCGGGATCTTCGGCGAAGCTCGCCGCGCCTTCGCCGAGGAGAGCGGGCTCCGGCCGACCGTCGATGAGGGGCGTGAGCGCCTGGATCCGCTCAACCGACCCTCCGACGCTCGGCCCGGGCGCTTGGGATGGATGCATGACGAGCCTCTCTGTCGGATGCCGAGTTGGCGCGAGCCGAGCGTTCGAAAACCAGCGCGCAGAGCCGCGGCCGCCGCGCCAGCATTAGCGCGGCCGCGCGCGCGATGCGCGCATGCAGGCGGAGCGGCCAGGCGGCGCCGGCGCGGTGGCGCGCGCGGGCTTGGCCCAGAAAGTAGCGGCGCATCATACGTCGCTGCGCCGCTCCTTGCGCGGTGAGCCGCGCGAAGCCAAGCATGCCGAGCGCCTTGCGGCGATAAGAGCGCGAGAGCCGATCCTCTCCGCCGGTGTTGAAGATAAACCGCGTCTCGGCGTCGACGACGACGCGGCACGGCCCGCCGAGCGCCTCCCAATACATGTGCCAATCCTGGCAAGAGCGAAGCGGCGCAAAGCTGAGCCGCTGCGCCGCGCGCTGCGAGAACGTGACCCCGCCGAGCGGGCCGATCGCGTTCTCGAAGCGAAGATAATGTCGCAGACGCTGCGGCGCGCCGGCCGCGCGCTGCGCAAAGCGCGGGACGACGAGGGCCGGCTCCCGCGCGCCGCCAGTCCGGACCAGGCGCGCTGTGATCAGCAGGTCGGGCGGCGCCGCGGCGCTCAAGGCGGCGACCAGGCGCTCCAGCCACTCCGGCGGAATGAAATCATCCGAATCATGGAAATGAACGAACGCGCCGCGCGCCGCGCGAAAGCCAGCGCGCCGCGCCGCCGGCGCGCCGCGCTGCGCTTGAAGGCGGATGAGCTCGACCCCGAGCGAAGGGCGAAGCGCCAGGGGCGGCGCGCTCCCATCATCGACGAGAATGATCTCAACCAACGCCGCCCCTTGGGAAAGGCGCGCTCTTTGCGCGGCGAGCGCCGCCATCAATGCGTCGACCTGAGCCGCTCGCCCATGGGAGGGCGTGATGATCGACAAAAGCGGCGACGCGCCGTTTGGCGGCGCCGTGGTGTTCCGCGTCTCCCCCGCGGCGGCTTCGCGCATCGCATCGCCTTTCTTCGGGTCCTCTTCCCTGGCGCTGTGGGACGAGTTTCACCATACTCGCGCGAAACGAGCCGCCTTTCCACAACCCAGGGTCGCCTCGAGCGCCTAATGAGCCGAGATCGAACCCCATGGGCGCGCTCGCGCAACAGCCACGCAAATCGCCTCTCAAAACGCTCGGCGTGACCTCAAGCGGGCTGCTGCGGAACAGCCGCATCAAGAGGATCTTAGCGCTGCTCGGCTGGCGGGTCGTCTACGCGCCGCTGACGCTTCGGCTGGATGCGGTTGCGGGCTGGGGCGAGAAGGCGCCGAGCCAGAGGGCGCGCGCGTTGGCGCGGCGGCGCGGCCTGCCGTTCCTTACGCTTGAAGACGGCTTCATCCGATCGATCGGGCTCGGCGTCGAGCGCGCCGCGCCGCTCAGCCTGGTGATCGACCCGGGCGGCGCCTATTTCAACCACCAGGCGCCGTCACGCCTCTCGGCGCTGCTGAGCGATGCGCGCTGGGAGACGCCGGCGCTGCTGGATCGGGCGGCGCGCGGGCTCGCCGCGCTGCGCGCCCGCCGGATCACCAAATACAACATCGCCTGGGCGACGCCGCCCGCCTGGCTGCCCGAGCGCTTCATTCTCGTCATCGACCAAACCTGCGGCGACGCCGCCATCGCCGGCGCCGGCGCCGACGCGGAGAGCTTCCAAGCGATGCTGAGCGCGGCGATCGCCGAGGCCGATGGCGCGCCCGTAATCGTCAAAACCCATCCTGATGTGATGAGCGGCGCGCGCCAGGGCTATTTCGATCCGCAGGAGCGCAAAGGCGGCGCCGCGACGTTTCTCGCCGATCCTGTCAATCCATGGGATCTCATCGCCCGCGCGCGCCGCGTCTACGCCGTATCGAGCCTTCTCGGCTACGAGGCCGCGCTGGCGGGCTGCGAAACGCATCTCTTCGGCTGGCCGTTCTACGCAGGCTACGGCCTGACCCATGATCGCGGGGCGCCGCAGCGCGTCGCTCATCGCCGCCTCGCGCGGTCGCGCGAGGCGCTCTTCGCCGCGACGCATCTCCTTTATCCGGTCTATTACGACCCAGTCGAGGATCGCCTCACGACGTTCGAGACCGCGCTCGACCGGCTGAGCGAGGGAGGGCTTGCTTAAACCCAGCCGCCATCCACGATCAGTTCTTGGCCTGTGATCATGCGTGAGGCGTCCGAAGCCAGGAACAGGGCCGCCTCCGCGATGTGCTCGGGCGAAAGCTCGCCCGGAAGGCATTGGCCGCGGGCGATGGCGTCCCGCGCCGCGTCATCCACCCAGAGCGCCACCTGCTTTTCCGTCATCACCCAGCCCGGCGTCAGCGTGTTCACGCGGACCCCCGCTGCGCCCATCTCGCGCGCCAGCGTCCGCGTCAGCCCATGCGCCGCCGCCTTCATCGCCGCGTAGACTGGATAGCCGCCATCGTATTTTTTCCAGCCGATCGAGCCGAAATTGATGATCGAGCCGCGCCCGGCGCGCCGCATCGCCGGCGCGAGCCGCTGGATCGCGAAGAGCGCCGGGCGCAGATTGATCGCGACGCCGGCGTCGAAGCCCTCCGGCGTCAGCTCCGCCAACGCATGGCGCGCGTCGTTCGCGGCGTTGTTGATCAGGATGCGCGGCGCGCCGATCTGCCCCGAGACGGCGTCAAGCGCATGGCCGAGCGCGGCCACATCCGTCAGATCGCAGGGTGCGAAAACGACCCTAGGCCCGAGCCGCGCCGCCAGCGCTTCGCCGCGTTCGGCCTGGATGTCGAGAAAACCGACCCGCGCGCCTTGCGCGGCGAACGCTTCGACCAGACCCGCGCCGATCCCGCTCGCGCCGCCGGTGATCACCACTGCGGCGCCGTCCAAATCGGGATACTGGGCCGCTGCGGTCATGAGCCTGCCGCCAAGCATGGCGAGCCGCCGCCGCGCGCGCTATGGCGTAAGGCGGCGAGGCCGCGAGGGTGGGAGGCGGATGGCATGCGGATCTCTGTGATCGTCTGCACCTATAATCGCGCGCGCTTCTTACGGCTCTGCGGTGAGAGCTGGACCGCGCTGAAGCGCCTTGCGGGCGCGGAGGCGGAGTTTTTGATCGTCGACAACAACTCAGACGACGACACCGCCGCGGCCAGCCGCGCGCTGGTGACGGCCATTAAAGCCAAGCCGGGCTGGACCGCCAGCTATCATTTCGAGCCGGTCCAAGGCCTCTCCGCCGCGCGCAACCGCGGCGTCGCGGAGGCGGCGGGCGACTGGGTCGCCTTTCTCGATGATGAATGCCTGACGCCAGCCGATTGGCTGCTGCGTCTGGAGGAGGAGATCCGCGCCCAGGCGCCGGATGCGATCGGCGGCCCGTATCGCGGCCGCTTCACGCCGGACGGCGCCTATCCGCCGTCCTTTCTCGAGCGCTATGGAGACAGCCATCATCTGCGCGACGGCTGGGAGGCGCGCTGGCTCTCAAAACCTGGCCTTTCGGGCGGCAACATCGCGGTCCGGCGCGCGCTGCTGCGCGAGGCCGGCGGCTTCGATCCCGCGCTCGGCATGAACGGCGCCGTCATCGCCTTCGGCGAGGAATCGGAGCTGCAGACCAGGCTGTTGGCGCGCGGCGCCAAACTCTATTTCTCACCGCGCCTTGAACTTGTGCATTTCATCAGGCCGGAGAAGAGCGATCTCAACGCAGGGTTAACCGCGGCGCGGCGGCGCGCC
>JBCBCG010000051.1:0-21554 GCA_038530925.1 Pseudomonadota bacterium | reverse complement strand
CATGCCCTCTAACGGATCGACTGTGAGCGGCTCTGATTGCCGGAGGCACTGCTGATGTTCAACCTGTTCAAGAAACCCGAGATCCCGAGCGCGGCGGAGGCGCTGCCGGGGCGTGCGGAGCCGATCCCCACGGCGAGCGCGCATCATGTGACCGGCGCGGCGCTCAAAGGGCCGTATCCGGCGGGCGCCAAGAAAGCGATGTTCGGGATGGGCTGCTTTTGGGGCGCGGAACGGATGTTCTGGCGGCTCGACGGCGTGCTCGTGACCGCGGTGGGCTATGCGGCGGGAAGCACGCCGAACCCGACTTATCGCGAGGTCTGCGGCGGTCAGACCGGGCATAACGAGGTGGTTCTGGTGGTCTATGATCCGGCGGCGATCTCCTATGAGGCGCTGCTCAAAGTGTTTTGGGAGGGCCATGATCCGACCCAAGGCATGCGCCAGGGCAATGATGTCGGCACGCAGTATCGCTCGGGGATCTACGCCTTCGACGCCGAGCAAGGCGCGATCGCGGCCGAGAGCAAGGAGATGTTTGAGGAGAAACTCGGGGCCGCCGGCTATGGCGCGGTGACGACCGAGATCCTTGAAGCGCCCGAATTCTACTTCGCCGAGGATTACCACCAGCAATATCTCGCTAAGAACCCAGGCGGCTATTGCGGGTTGGGCGGCACCGGCGTGTCCTGCCCGATCGGTCTCGGCGCGGCGGCGGCGGAATAGGCCTGTGAGCGTCTATAGCGCGCTCACCACCCTGCCGGGCGAGGAGGCGGCCGCGGCGCTGGGAGAGGCGCTGGAGGCGGCGCTCGGCCCAAGCGGGCTCGGCGTCTTCGAGATCGAGGACGGCTCGGGCCTTTGGGAGGTGGGCGGCTATTTCGACGCGCCGCCGGACGCGGGCAAACTGGCGCTGCTCGCGGCGGCCTATGGCGCCGCGGAGTTCGCGGTCTCCAAGATCGAGGATCGCGATTGGGTCGCCCAAGTGCGCCGCGAGCTGACGCCGGTGCGCGTCGGGCCGTTCGTCGTGCATGGGCGCCATGATCGCAACGCCGTCGGCGCGAACGCCCTCTCGCTTGAGATCGAGGCGGCGATGGCCTTCGGCACGGGGCATCACGGCACCACGGCGGGCTGTCTTGAGGCGCTGCTCTGGGCGTCGCGCCGCGGCTATCGCCTCCGGCGCGTCGCTGATGTCGGGTGCGGCACCGGCGTGCTCGCCATGGGCGCGGCGCGGCTGGGACCGGGCGCTGGAGCGCTCTCGGCGATTGGGCGCGGCGGGCCTGCGGCGGTGCTGGCCAGCGACATCGATCCGGTGGCGGCGGCGACGGCGCGGGCCAACATCGCCGCCAATCCGCGCCGCGCGCCGGTCGCGGCGCTCCAAGCGACCGGGTTCAGGCATGCGCGTCTACGCGCCGCCGCGCCGTTTGATCTTCTCTTCATGAACATCCTCGCCCGCCCGCTCCGGCTCCTCGCGCCGGAGGCGGCGCTTGCGCTGCGGGCGGGCGGGCTCGCCGTTCTCTCCGGTTTGTTGCCCGCACAGGCGCCGAGCGTGCTGGCGACTTATCGCGGCCATGGCTTCGCCGCGCGCCACCGCATCGAGCGTCAGGGTTGGGCCACGCTGATCCTGCGCCGCGGTAGGCGCTGAGCCTCCGGCGTTTCCATCGCCGCGCGCGCATGCTACCGGCGGAGCGGGAAGGGCCGGGGCTCGGACAGGGCGAACGGCATGCGCGTGATCGGCGTCGATCCAGGATTGCGGCGGATGGGCTGGGGCGTGGTCGATGTGACCGGCGTTCGGCTCCGCCATGTGGCCAACGGCGTCTGCAAGGCGGATGAGCGCGCCGCGCTCGGCGAACGTCTCGCGGCGCTCTTCCAGCAGCTCGACGGGATCTTGGCGGAGCATCGGCCGGATCAAGCGGCGGTGGAGCAGACCTTCGTGAACAAGGACGCCGCCGGCACGCTGAAGCTCGGCCAAGCGCGCGGCGTGGCCATGCTGGCGCCGGCGCTGCGCGGCCTGCCGGTGGCGGAATACGCGCCGAACGCGGTGAAGAAGGCGGTGGTTGGCGTCGGCCATGCGCAGAAGCCGCAGATCGCGCATATGATCGGCGTGCTGCTGCCCGGCGCGGCGGTTTGCGGGGCTGATGCGGCGGACGCGCTGGCCATCGCCATCTGCCACGCTTATTGCGCGGGCTCGGCGGCGCGCCGGGACGCGGCGCTTGCGGCCGCGAGCGCGAAGCGGGCCTGAGCCCTTCGAGACGGCGAGGCGAGAGATGATCGGGAAAGTCAGCGGGCGCGTCGCCTATATCGCCGCGGATCACACGCTGATCGAGGCGGCAGGCGTCGGCTATGTGGTCTACTGCGCGCCGCGGGTGCTGGCCGGCATGCCGCGCGCCGGCGGCGCGGCGGCGCTCTACACCGAGATGGTGGTGCGCGAGGACAGCATGACGCTGTTCGGCTTTCCGACGCTGGTGGAGAAGGAGTGGCATCGGCTGCTCACTTCGGTGCAGGGCGTCGGCGCGAAGGCGAGCCTCGCTATACTCGATGCGCTCGGGCCCGAAGGCGTAAGCCGCGCCATCGCGCTCGGCGATGCGACCGCGGTGAAGCGCGCGCAAGGCGTCGGGCCGAAGCTCGCGCTCAGAGTGGTGAACGAGCTGAGGGACAAGGCGCCGGATGTGATGGCGCTGGGCGCGCTTGCGGCGCGGGCGGCGACGGCGCCGGAGCTTGACGCGGCCGAGGCCGGCGCGGCGCCCGCCGATCCAGCGCTCGAGGTGGAGGGCGCGGAGAGCGCGCCTGAGGTCGAGGCGCCTAAGCGCCGCAAGGCGAAAGCCGCGAGCGCGCCTGAGGCGCCGGATGCGCGCGCCGCGGCGGAGGCGGACGCGCTTTCCGCTCTCGTCAATCTCGGTTATCCGGCGCATGAGGCGGCGGGCGCGGTGGCCGAGGCGGCCGGCGCGGCGGAGGCGGCGGGCGACGCCGCCGCGCTGATCAAAGCGGCGCTCAAAGGGCTGGCGGCGAAGGCGTGATCGGCGGGCGGGCGCGGCGTGAGCGCGCGCGCTGCGAAAGCGGCTCTTCCTCGCCACCGCTTCGCCCTTTTTCCGGCGCCCTTCGGAGCGCGTCGGGGCCGCGCGAAGCATGACGGCGGACGATCCATCACAGCAGGCGGGAGGCGGTATCGGCATGAGAGGCGACAGGGGCGGAGCGCAGGCGGAGAAGGGGCGCGGCGCGATCACGCTCGCCATCGCGGCGGCGGCGATCCTGGCGATCGCCGCGGTGGGACCGGCCTGGGCCCAGGCCGCCGATCCGCAAGCGGCGGACGCGCCGCAGGCCGAGCCGACGCCCGCCGAGCCGACGCCGTCCGAAGCCGCGCCTGCGGCCGATAAGCCTTTGGCTGCGCATCCGATCTCAGCTGAGATCGCCGAGACGGGCCTCGCGGCGACCGAGGCGCGGCTCGGCGCTTTGCCGGCGCCGCGGCCGGACGAGCTTTTCGCGCTGGCGGGCGTGCGCTTTCTCAGCGCGGTCGAAGGGGCGGCGCAGCTGCGCTACCGCTACAACGCAGGCGCGGTCGATTACGCGCCGATGCTGCGCTTGCCGTTGCCGGCGAACCCCGAGCCCGAGCCCTTCGATCCCGGCATGGTCGAGGCGCTGTTCACCGCGGTGCTGGAAGACATGGCCGGCGTCGAGAGCGCCTTGGCCGCGCTGCCGCCCGAAGCGCTTGAAGGCGACGCGCTCGGCCTGACGCTCAGCCTCGACGATCTCTGGATCGACGCCAACGGCAACGGCGCGCGGGATGAGGCCGGACCGGTCACCGAGACGATGATGGACCTCACCGGCGGCGTGCTGGGCGCGCCGCTGCGCGGGATGCGCGGCACGCTCGTGCGGTTCGACGCGGCGGACGTCGCCTGGCTGCGGGCTTACGCCCATTTGCTTTCAGGCGTTTCGGAAGTGGTGCTGTCGCTTGATCCGACGGCGGCGCTCACCGCGGCGCAGCCGGGCTGGGAGGCCTCCGCCACGTTCCGCGCCGAAGGCGGCGCGTTCGGCGCGGAGATGTGGGCGGATCAGGCGGCGGCGACGCTTCTGCTGTTCCGCGGCGCGCCGGACGCCGCCCGCACCCGCGCCGCGCTCGCGCATTTCGAAGCGATGATCGCGCAGAACCGCGTCTTTTGGGAGCGCGTCTTCATCGAGGAGGATGATCGTGGCGAGTGGATCCCCAATCCCACCCAGGCCTCCGCGCTGGGCGGCGCGACGCTGACGCGAGAGATGGCGGAGGGCTGGATCGCCGTGCTCGGCGAGCTTGAGCAGGTGCTGAAGGGCGAGCTCTTGATGCCGCATTGGCGCTACGCCGCGGATGCGGAGGGAAACAGCGTCGGGGTCAACCTGCGCCGCGTGTTCGAGGATCCCGCCTCGGTGGACTTGGTGCTCTGGCTCCAGGGCGCGGCGGCGGTTCCGTATCTCGAGGTCGGCCCGCTCGCCGACGGACGCACGCTCAACGCGTTCGACACGCTGGTCCGCGGCCGCTCCTTGGCGCTGGCGGTTTGGTTTAATTGACCTCGATGCGCCTCGGCGTGTTAGGCGCGCCGCAGCGCGCCGAGCGCCGCGCGCATCGGCTCTGCAAGCGGCGTTGGGCGCCGGGTGGCGCGGTCGACATAGACATGGGTGAAGCGTCCTTGCGCCGCCGCTTCGGGCGCGGCGCCGCGGAAGAGGCCGATCTCGTAAGTGACGCTGGAGCCGCCGATCCGCGCGACGCGCAGGCCAGCGGTCACGTCGTCCGGAAAGCCGAGCGGCGCGAAATAGCTGCAGGCGGTCTCCACCACCAGGCCGATCACCGGGCTGGTCTCGATCTCCAGCAGCCCTCGCTCGATCAGCCACGCGTTCACGACGGTGTCGAAATACTCGTAATAGACGACGTTGTTCATATGGCCGTAGACGTCGTTATCGCGCCAGCGAGTGGTCAGACGCTGCAGATGCGGATAGGCTGACCGCGGCTCGGGCTCGGGTTTCGGCGCAGGCGGTTCGGAGGAAGGCGCGGACATGGGAGAAAGCTCCTGGCGAATGGCGGCCCCGATGCGCTGGGCGCGGCGCACTGAGCGTTATCCGGATGCGGCGCGGCGCAAAAGCGCCGAAGGGCGGCGGTCATGAGCCTCGCCAACCCAGAGGGCCGCGCGCAGGGGGGCGAGGAGCGCGGCGCCGATGCGGCCGCGCGGCCGAACCCGCCGCTTCAGGGCGCCGCGGGCGTCTTGTTCGATCTTGAGGGCACGCTCTTTCTGCCGCGGCGCGATGCGGGCGAGTTGGCCGAGCGGATGATCCACGCGCTGGCGCATGGCGACGGACGGCTTGAGCGCGCGCTGGCCGAACGCGGCGGCTACGACCTTTCGAGCGGCGCTTGTCTCAAGGGATCGCTGATCGGCGCCGGTTCTGCGGCCGATCTGGCGCGGCGCTGGGCTGAGGCGCTGCCCTTATGGGAGGCGGATGAGCTTGAGACCTGGATCGAAATGGAGCGCGCCAGCCTCGCCGGGCTCGGCGCGCCGGCGGTGGTCTCCGATTTGCCGCGGCTGTTGGATCGTCTGATCGCGCATGGCCTGACGCTGGGCGTCGCCACCCATGCGCCCGAAGGCGTCGCGCGGACGCGCCTTGAGAAGGCGAACGCGCTGGAGCGGTTCAGCTTCGTCGCGGGCTTCGACAGCGGCTTCGCGCCGAAGCCCGATGCGGCAATGCTGCGCGGCTTTTGCGCGGCGACGGGCCTTGCGCCGGGCGGTGTGGTGGTGATCGGCGACGCGCCGCTGGACCTCGCCATGGCGCGCGCCGGCGGCGCCCTTGCGGCGATCGGCGTTCTGAGCGGCGGCGCGGCGCCCGAGGCGCTGGCCGAGGCCGATCTGATTCTGCCGTCGATCGCGGACGCGCCTGACGCGCTCGGCGCCGCCAAACCGCCGCCGCGCCGGCAGCCTGTTTAGGAGCGCCAAGACGATGACGCCTTTGTTCCATCTCTCTTATCACGTCACCGATCTTGAGGCGGCGCGCCGCTTTTACGGCGATCTCCTCGGCTGCCGCGAAGGGCGCTCCACCGAGACCTGGGTGGATTTCGATTTCTTCGGCCATCAGATTTCGTTGCATCTCGGCCAGCCCTTCAAGACCACGAACACCGGCCTTGTCGGCGATCGCAAGGTGCCGATGCCGCATCTCGGCGTCGTGCTCGGGATGGAGGCCTGGCGCGCGCTGTCGGACCGGCTCAACGCCGCGGGCTGCGAATTCGAGCTGGCGCCGCATATTCGCTTCGAAGGCGAGCCGGGCGAGCAAGGCGTCATGTTTCTGCGAGATCCCGCGGGCAATCCGCTCGAGATCAAGGGCTTCGCCTCAGAAAGCGGCGTCTTCGCGCGCTGAAGCCCGCGCCTGCGGGACAGCGCGCAACATCGTTGCTTTCGCCGCAGGCGCATCGTGAAATTGTGATGAGATCCGCGCGGATTGTTTCCCTATCCTTTGCGGCGGCGGCGCCTGGGGTGCGCCGAACGGTCTGACGGCGTGGGCCTCAATGCGTGGCTCGGACGAAGGGGGCTCCTCTGAGATGACAGCGAGACATTTCGAAACAGAACCGCATTGGCGGCGGACGGGAGCGGCGAGGCTTCTGGGCGGCCTGGCCCTTGGCGCCGCGCTTGGCCTTGGCTCGGCGGCGAGCGCGACGGAAACGCCTGAGGCTGAAGCGCCTGCCACCGAAATTCCGAGCGCCGAAGTCCCGACCGCTGAAGTTCCGACCGCTGAAGTTCTGAACCCCGAAGGTCCGACCGCTGAGGCGCCGGCGGCGGCGACGCCCGCTGAGGAGACTGCGGCGGCGGAGACCCAACAGCCGCCACGGATCGAGATTCGCGGCGAGATGATCGACACTTGGTGTTATTTCTCCGGCGTCATGGGCGGCGAGGACGCGGTGGTGGGCAGCGCGCACCACACCTGCGCGCTCTGGTGCGCCGCGGGCGGCATTCCGGTCGGGCTCCTCACCGAAGAGGGCGAGGTCTACATGGTCCTGAAGGTCGAGAATGACGACCATGTCGCCGGTGGCGACACGGTGCTGGATCTTCAGTCCGATGTGATCCGCGCGGATGGGCTCGTCTATGTGCGCGACGGCGTCAAATATCTCGTGGTCGAGGAGGTTCTGGCCAATGAAGGCATCCAGACGCTGAACCACGAGGATTATGGCCCGGTGCCGCCCTTCGCCTTCCCTGAGCCGAATTGAGGAGCCGCGCTATGAGCATCATCACACGGATATCGGCGCGCGGCGCCGCGGCGGCTCTCGCCGCGCTGTGCTTGAGCGCAGCGCCAGCCTTTGCGCAGCTTGATGAGATCTTGCCCGGCGCCTCGGAGGCGGCGCAAGACGCGATGGAGGCGGTCGGGGAGGCGGCGAGCGACGCCGGCCAGTCGATCCAAGACGGCGCGGAGAGCGCGCTCGACGCGGCCGGCGAAATGGCTGACGACGCGATGGAGGCCGCCGAAAGCGCCACCGAGGCCGCGAAGGAGGCGCTCGGGCTCTCGGAGGCTGAGGAAGAGACCGCGGCGATCGATTTCTCCGAAGGCAGCGAAGCGCGGGAATGGGGCTTGCCCGCGGGCGAGACCAAGGCGCGCTTCACCGCGACAGTCGTCGACGTGCTGTGCGAGCTGACGGGCGATTGTCCTGAGAATTGCGGCGAGCGCCGGCGTCAGCTCGGCTTGCTGCGCGAGGCGGACGGCAAACTGATCCTGCCGGCCAAGAACGCCCAGCCGATCTTCACCGGCGCTGTCATCGACCTCGAGCCCTATTGCGGCCAGGTCGTCGAGGTGGACGGCGTGATGGTCGGCGATGAGCTTCCGGCGCCGCTCTATCTGTTGCAGCGGATCAAGGGCGAGGACGAGGAGGAGTGGTCGGCGGCCAACCGGTTCTCCAAAGTGTGGATCGCCGAGAACGAGGATGTGCTGAACCTGCCGGGTCGGTGGTTCAACAAGGATCCGCGGATCACCAGCCGGATCGAAGAGAACGGGCGCCTCGGCCTCGGGAAAGAGGCGGACGCAGCTTTCGCCGAGGAGTGGTTTTGAGGATGCGCCGAGCGAAAGGAACGCGCCGCGCAGCTTCGGCGACGGCTTTCGGCGCGATCGCGCTTGGCGGAATGGCGCTCGGCGGAATGGCGCTCGGCGGAATGGCTCTCGGCGGAATGGCTCTCGGATTGGCGAGCGTCGGTCCGGCTGCGGCGCATAACGGCGTGGTGCACAAGAACGCGGCCGAGGCGGCCGCGCATCGCGCCGAGACAGACGCCGCGGAGCGGGCGGCGCGCGCCGCCGCGGCCCCAAGCGGCGCGCCGCCAAGCATCGCCGCGCCGGGCGGGCTCTTTCCCGACGTTTTCGGCGGCGGCTACGCGTTGATCGATCAAGACGGCGCGCCGCGCACGGAGGCGGATCCGGACGGCCGGCCGCAGCTCGTCTTCTTCGGCTACGCCGGCTGCGAGGCGATCTGCTCCGTCGCCTTGCCCAAAGTCGCCGCCGCGGCGGCCGCGCTGGAGGCGGACGGCGTGATGGCGACGCCGGTGATGATCACCGTCGATCCCGAGCACGACACGCCCGAGGCCATGAAAGAGGCGCTGCGCGCGCTGCATCCGCGCTTCATCGGGCTCACCGGTTCGGAGGCGGCGCTGGCCGAGGCTGAGCGCGCCTTCCAGGTGACGAGCAAGCAGGTGGCGGTCGCGGAGGATGGCGAAAGCCCGATCTACGCCCATGGCTCGTTCATTTACCTGGTGGATGGCGAGGGCGCGTTTCTGACGCTGATGCCGCCGATCCAGTCGGTCGAGTGGATGGTGGCGACCATCAAAGGCTATGTCGCGCCGGAAACGACGCGTTCGGGCGCGGCGGGCGGCTGATCAGCGGCGCAGCGCCGCGAAGCCGAACAGGAAGGCGATGTCGAGCGAGACCAGAAGGTTCCAGTTCGTCATCGTCAGCCCGAACAAAAACGGCGTGCGCGAGCCGCAGACGATGGGCGTCACGCCCTCCGTCTCGGCCTTGAAATCTTCAAACGTGGCGGCGTCGCTGATGGTGGCGCCGCCGCAGCTCGCGAGCCCTTCCAGCACGCCGAATTCGACCAGCGTGTGATAAAAGGCGAGGCCGGCGCCAGCCAGAAACACCGCCGCCGCCGCGGCGAAGAGCGCGCGCCGCGGCCCGGCGCTCCAAAACAGTCCGGCCCCGCCAAGCGCCGCGCCGAGCACGTAAGGATAGCGTTGCCAAAGGCAGAGCTCGCAAGGCTCCCAGCCGAACCCGTATTGAGAGATCAGCGCCGTCGCATAAGAGGCGACAGCGATCCCGAGGCCGAGCCAGGCGAAGGTTTCCAGCTTCAGCGTGTCGAACGCCGCTCTTGCTTCAATGCTCTGGCTCATCCTCGCCGCCTCGCGCCGTCCTGGTTCCGCGCGCTCAACCCGCGCATGCGGAAGGTTTGACTCGGATGCCGGCCGTTTCATGACGAACCGCTCTCAGCGGCGTCAGGCGAAAAGGCCGCTCACCGCTTCGACGACGACGGTGCTGATGCTGATCAGGAACACGATCCAGGCGGCGCCGAGGATCACGCCGCCGAGCGTCACCAGCCCGTCGCGCTGCAAGAGCCCGATCGAGGCGATGCCGACGGCGATGCCCGGCACGGTGTTCGTGGCCGGAAGCGGGATCAGGATCGAGATGCAAAAAACCACCAGAAACGCCCCGACGATCCGCTCCGTCGGCGGCATGGTGATGAACACCAGCCGCGGCCGGCAGAGCTTCTCGAAGAATAAGAGGTAAGGCCCGGCGCGGCGTGCGAGGTCGGCGAGGCTTTCGACCTTCACGGAGCGCGCGGCGAGTTTGGCGGGAAGCCAGGGGCTGCGCCGCCCCACCGCCATTTGCGCGGCGATCACCAGCATCGGCACCGCCACCACTTGCGGAATGCCGTAGAGGAACGGGATGCAGACCGGCAGCGAGAGCACCAACAGGAAAATCCCGAAGGCGCGCTCATGCAAATGGTCGAGGATCCAGCCGAGGCTGACGCTGTCGCTCTCGCGCACCGCCGCCTCCATCGCCGCTTCGGCCGCGAGCGAATTCAACCGCGCCGCGACGCCGACCGCCGTCTCCTCCGAGGCCGCGGCTGTCGCCGCGCCCGCCTCGTCGACCGAGGGCGGCTCCGCTCCTGCGGCGCTTGCAAGCGCCTGATCCGTAATCGGGTCTTGCTGCTCGGCGGGCGTCGCCCGCGCGCCTGTATCCGCCATTCGATTCTCGCTCGTCGCCTTCTTCTGTTTGCTGCATAGCAACAGAACGCGCCGCCGCCTATGCGGATGGCGCGCTGGCGGCGCCGATCGCGTGCTCAGCGCGCCGAGCCTCCGCCGATCAGGCCGCGTCAGCGCGGGCGAGGTGCGCGCGGATCGCGGCGACGGCGTCGGGCTCGTTCAAGAAAGGCGCATGGCCGCGCCCGGCGAGGGTGAGGGCGGTCATGTTGGGATGCGCGGCGCGCATCTCATCGAGCGTTTCTGTGGAGAGGACATCCGAATTCTCGCCGCGGATCACGAGGACCGGCTTGTCTTTCAGCGCCTCGAACAGCGGCCAGAGCCTCACTTTCTCCTCGCCGATATCGATCGCGCCGCCGACCGCGAGCCTCAGACGCTGATCATAGGCGAGCGTCGGGCGCCCGCCGAGATCATCATAGAGACGATGGGCCTGGCGGCGCCATTCCTCGATTGGAACGTCAGGAAAGTCGCGCCGATGCGCCTTTTGCAGGTCTTTGGCGGCGGTCTCGAAATCCGGCGCCGCGGGCCCGCGTCCGAGATAGCTCAAGATCCGCAAGAGGCCGCGGCCCTCGACCACCGCGCCGATGTCGTTCAACACGACCGAGGCGACGCGCTCGGGCTGTCCGCCCGCGATCGCCATGCTGAGAATGCCGCCGCGCGAGGTCCCGATCAGATGCGCGCGCGTTAACGAGAGATGATCCATCAGCGCGACAGCGTCGCCCGCCTCGACCGGCACGGAGTATTCGCTATGCGGATCCACGGCGCGTTCGGAGCCGCCGCGGCCGCGGCTGTCGAGGCGGATCACCCGATGGGTTGGCGCAAGGGCCGCAGCCAAATCACTGAAATCGCGGCTGTTTCGGGAAAGGCCAGCGAGGCACAACACCGGCGGCTTCGCACCACCGGTATCGAAATAGGCGAGCCGTCGGCCGTCTGGAGCCGTGAAGCGCAGCATGTCCGCCGGCGTCCGCACTGTTTGCTCAATCGTTTGCGCCATGTCGTCTTCCGCGTGGATTGTCGCCTAACCGCGAACTTTTGCGCCGCGCCGCGCATTTGTCCACTGGCGCGTGCGTCGCGCCCCTGCGGACGGCGCCCGCGGGGTTCAGGCGGTGGCGGCGGCCTCGGCGATCACGCGCTCTTCATCGGTGGGAATGATCTGAACCGAGGTCGCCGCGCCGTCGGCGGCGATGTCGCGCGGCGCATCGCCCGGCGCCGCGTTGCGCTCTGGATCGAGCGAAAGGCCGAGCCAATCCATATCGGCGCAGACCGCAGCGCGGATCCGCGCTGAGTTCTCGCCCACGCCGCCGCAGAACACCAACGCGTCGAGCCCGCCCAGCGTCGCCGCCATGGCGCCGATCTCGCGGCGGATGCGGAAGATGTAGTAGTCGATCGCCTGCGCGGCCTCTGGCGCGCTCGAGGCTTCGAGCACGCGCAGATCGCCGCTGATCCCAGAGAGGCCTTTAAGCCCGCTCTCTTTATAGAGCATCGCGCTGATCTGCGCCGGGCTGAGGCCGTCGCGCTCCATCACATAGAGCAGCGCGCCGGGATCGAGCTGGCCGCAGCGCGTGGCCATCGGCAAGCCGTCGAGCGCCGAGAAGCCCATGGTCGAGGCGATGCTGCGGCCGGCCTTCACCGCGCACATCGAGGCGCCGGCGCCCAGATGCGCGACGATCACGCGTCCTGCGGCGAGGCTCGGCGCCCGCTCGGCCAGGGCGCGGGTGACGTATTGGTAGGAGAGGCCGTGAAAGCCGTAGCGGCGCACGCCCGCCTCATAATAGCGGCGCGGCAGCGCGAAGACGTCGTTCACAAAGGGATGGCCGCGGTGAAAGGCGGTGTCGAAGCAGCCGATCTGCCGCGCCGCCGGAAAGGCCTCCATCGCCGCCCGCGCGGCGGCGAGGTTATGGGGCTGATGCAGCGGCGCGAAGGGCGCCAGCTCCACCAGCGCCGCCATCGCCGCCGCGTCGAGTTCTCGCGGTTCGGCGAACTCGGCGCCGCCATGGGCGATGCGGTGGCCGACCGCGCGCAGCGGCGCCGCCTCAAGCAGCGCTTCGCCGCGGCGGAGGATGGCGGCGACGGCGCGGGAATGGTCCGCGGCGCCGATGGCGCTCTCGCTCCGCGCGCCGCCCTCGCGCCAGATGAGCCGCGCCGCCTCGCCGAGCGGCTCCACCTGACAGACCGCCAACGCCGCGCCGAGCACGCTGCTTCGATCAAGCGCCCAGATCGAGGCCTTCAGCGAGCTTGAGCCCGCATTCAGCGTTAGGATCAGGCCGGCGGGCGCCGCCGACCCCATCTTCGCCGCACCTGTCGCCGCCGCCGCGCTCATCGACGCAGCCACTTGGCGTAAAGCGCCGCCACCGCGCAGGAGGCGAGGCGCGCTTTGTCGTCATCGGCGCGGCTGGTCAGGATCACCGGCCGCGTCGCGCCGAGCACCACGCCGCCGCCCTCCGCATGCGCCGCATAAGTGAGATCCTTAGCGAGCATATTGCCCGCCTCGAGATTGGGCGCGACCAGGATATCCGCCCGGCCCGCCACCAGAGAGGTGATCCCCTTGGTCTTGGCCGCGTCCATGTCGATGGCGTTGTCCATCGCCAGCGGTCCGTCGACGACGCCGCCCTTGATCTGACCGCGCTCCGCCATCTTCGAGAGGATCGCCGCGTCGAGCGTCGACGGGATTTTCGGCGTCACCGTCTCCACCGCCGAGAGGACGCCGACCTTCGGCGTCTCGACGCCCAAAGCGCGCGCGAGATCGATGGCGTTTTGGATGATGTCGACCTTGGTCTCGAGATCTGGCGCGATGTTGATCGCCGCGTCCGTGACGAACAGGAGATGGTCAAGGCCCGGCGCGTCCATCACGAACACATGGCTGAGCCGGCGGCCCATGCGCATTCCGCGCTCTTTGCGCAGCACCGCGCGCAGCAGCTCGTCGGTGTGAAGATGCCCTTTCATCAGCGCGTCGGCGCGGCCTTCGCGCACGAGATCGACGGCCGTCGCCGCGGCGGCGGCGTGATCCGTTTCGGCCCGAACGTCATAGCCCGAGAGGTCGGCGCCGATCTCCGCCGCGGCCGCCTCGATCTTCGCCGGATCGCCGACCAGGATCGGCGTGATCAGCGTATGCGCCGCGCCGAGCAGCGCGCCTGCAAGCGCGTTCGGCTCCTCCGGCGCGACCACGGCGGTCGGGATCGGGTCGAGCGCTTCGGCCTCCGCGAGCAGCCGGTCGAAGTGCTTATGCCGCTCAAGCAACAAGCCGGGCAGCTCGTGCGGCGCGAAGCGGCGTTTCACGGTCGGCGCCAGCACCTCCGCTTCGCCCTCGGCCAGGCGCGTGCCATCCGCCGCTTCGATCCAGGTCTCGAACAGAGCGACGTTTCCGGCGCGCTTCGCGATCAGGCGCACATGGGCGCTGACCACGTCGCCCGCTTGGGCGCGGCCGAGAAAGCGCAGATCTTGGCGCCGATAGAGCGTGCCCGGTCCGGGAAGCGACGCGCCGAGCACGCCGGAGATGAGCGCGCCGAGCCACATCGAGGGCGCGATCGCCTCGGGCACGCCGTCGCCGTCGCCGTCCTGATCGGCCAGATGCATCGGGTTCACATTGCCTGAAGCGTGGGCGAAGACGAAGAAATCATCGGCGCGGCAGGCGCGGGTGACGCTGGCTTCCGCGCCGATCTCGAGTTCGTCCCAGGGCGTGTTGGTCAACCCTTCGCCACGGGCGGTCGGTTGGGCGGTCGGTTCGGCGGCCGGGGGGGCGGCTCGGGTGGTGCGCGTCATTCTCTTCGCCTCCTCTCTCGCCGTTCAGGCGCCGGGCGCTTCGGCGGCGGCGCTGCGGCCGCCGGCGCGCCGCTTGGCGGGGCGCCGCTGATCGGGGCGCGGCTCCTCAGTACGCTTGGCGGGACGCCCGAGGGTGCGCGCCTCGGGCGTGGGCGCGCCGGTCGCCACGCCGCCGCTCTCGGCGCCGCTCTCCAGCGCCGGGGTCGCCAGCAGGCCGCGGATCTGCTGGAGAAGATGCTTGGTGCGCGGCTCCATCTCCTCTGGCGCGCCGACGATGTGCTCGACCAGGCCGATGGCCTCGCGCCGCTCCGCCGGTTCGGCGAGGAGATGCGGCAGGCTCGCGATCGCCGCCTCAGGCTCGAAATGCGCGATCAGGCTCTGCTGATGGATCATCGCCGCCCGCGCCGCCGGCGCCATCGCCGCGAAGGGCCGCCGCGTGGTCAGCACCTGGTTGGAGCGCTCCAAGCGGTCGCGGCGCACATCGTTCCGCGTTCCAGCCAGCAGCACGAGCATGCGCACCACCGCTTCCGCCAGGCCGCCCTCTTCAAGTTTTGCGAGCGCGCCGCGCACCTGGGGCAGCGCGCGCAGCTCGCCTGGCGCGCGCCGGGCGCGGCGCTCGGCGCGGCTGCGGCCGTACCACAGCATCCAGGGCGTGGCGTAGGCGGCGTAGAACGTCGCCTCCATGCTGAAGGCGCGCATGTCGCGCAGCATGTTCCAGCCCGCCTCCACCGCATCGGCCCAGAGCCGCTCGGCCATCAGGAAGGGATTGTCCTGCGCGACCGGATTACGCTGGCTACGCGCCTGACCCGCCAAGGCCGGCGTCGATGCGAGAGCCGGGTTCTGCGAGGAGACGGCCCAGCGCTGCATGCGGAGCGGATGGAGTTTGCGCCGCATCTCCGGCCCGGCGCTGCGGCCGAGCGCCTGCACCGCCGGCCGCAGAGTCGCGTCATAAGTCTCCGCCAAGGTTTCCGAGAGGCGCGCGACGGCCGCGAAGGCCGCCTCTTCGCCGCGCCCATCGTCCAGATGCGCCACATCGCCGAAGCTGCGGCGATAGAAGCTGACCTTGAAGCGCATGTCGCGCCCTTCGCCGATCGTCTCGTCGATCGTCATCTCATAAAGACCCGGCGCCAGCGCTTCGATCGTCTTCATCACGGAGGCGACTTCGGAATGCTCTTTCTTGGCGACGGAGGACGAGACGAAGATGCCGAGATGGCCGACTTTCTCATGCACCATATAGATGATGCGTTGGCCATGAATCTCGATCTCGCGCTCATCGGCGTATGTGTCGAGGATCCAATTGAGCGCCTGCTGCGGCGGCGTGATGTTGTCGCCATGGGAGGCGAACACGATGATCGGCGCGGCGATGGCTTTCAGGTCGATCGGCCGGCCGACCTCGAGCCGCGCTTCGTTTTTTCCGAGCCGATCGCCGACGAAGAGATTCTCGACGATCCAGCGGATCTCGGCCTCCGTCATCAGATAAAACCCGCCCCACCAGCGCTCGAATTCGAGGAAATGGGCGATCGCCCGTTCGGAAGGATCGGCGAATAGATCATAGTATTTGCGGAACCAGGTGCGGCCTGGATTGAGCATCTCGAAATTCATCACGAGATCCGCGCCGTCGAAGAGACCTCCGCCGAGATCCGCCGCGACCAGCGCGGGCGTGACGCCGAGGCCCGCGCCGCCCGCATAGCGCATCGGGTCTTGGCCCACGCGGCCGGACCAGTAGGACATCGGCGCGCCGTTCAGCACGATCGGCCCGGCGAGATCCGGATTGCGCGCCGCCAGGATCGCCGTGGCCCAGCCGCCTTGGCAATTGCCCACCACCACGGGCTTCGGCGCCTCGGGATGGGCGCGCGCGACCTCGCGCAGAAAATGCGCCTCCGCATGGGTGACGTCGGCCAGCTTCTGGCCCGGCGCCGGATGCGGGCGGAAGGCGACGAAATACACCGGATGCCCGTCGCGCAGCGCGACGCCCACTTGGCTGTCGGGCTTGAAGCCGCCAATCCCCGGCCCGTGGCCGGCGCGCGGATCGATGATCACGTAAGGGCGCTTCCAAGCGAACACCTCGACGCCGTCCGGCGGCGTGATCCGCAGCAGCATGTAGTTGCAAGGCCGCGGCAGATCCGCGCCGTCGATCGCCACCTCATAGGCGTAATCGAGCACCGGCGGCGCGCCGGCCGCCTCATGCTCGATGAAGACATCGCCTCGCTGGCGAAGCGCGTCGAGCGTCAGCGCCGCCCGGTGCGCCGCGTCCACCGCGTAATCGCGCCACTGCGCCGCAAGCGCCGCCGGCGGCGCGCCGCGCAGCCGCCGCATCAGCGCCGCGCCGGCCTCGTTCAGCCGCGCCGCCTCGGCTTGGCTCGTCTCCAGGCGCCGGCGCGCATGGCGCTGCGCCGTTTGTTGCAGAAACCCAGTTTGCTCGGCGTCCCGCGCGCCGGTCCAGGGAAAGGCCTGATGGTCGATCATCATCGTCCTCCACAGCAGTGGCGCGTCGCTGGCGACGGGCGGCGCCGAAGCGGGCTCAGCCGACGATGCTGTAGCCGCCGTCGATATAGTGGAGCCCGCCGGTCACGTTCCGCGCCTCGCGGCTCGCCAGAAACGCGGCGTAGGCGCCCACATCCTCGATGCTCGCAAGGTGATGCGTCGGCGCGCGCGCGGCGGCCGCCGTGAGCATTTCGTCGAAGTGATCGATGCCGCTGGCGGCGCGCGTCTTGAGCGGCCCTGGCGACAGCGTGTGCACCGAGACGCCTTTCGGCCCTAGCTCGGCCGCGGCATAGCGCGTCGAGGCCTCCAGCGCCGCTTTGACCGGACCCATCACGTTGTAATGATCAACAACTTTCTCCGAGCCGTAGAAGCTGACGGTCATGCAGGTGCCGCCATCGGGCATCAGCGGCTCGGCGGCTTTGATCATGCGCAGGAAGGAATGCACCGAGATGTCCATCGCGGTTGCGAAGCCGTCGCGCGAGCAGTCGACGACGCGCCCATGCAGATCCTCTTTCGGGCAAAACGCCACCGCATGCAGGACGATGTCGAGCGCGCCCCAGCGCGCGGCGATGGTCTCGAACAACGCCTCCACCGCGCCGTCCTCGGCCACGTCCAACGGCTCGATGATCTCGGCGTCGAGCTCTTCAGCCAGAGGGCGCACATAGCGCTCGGACTTGGCGTTCAGATAGGTGAGCGCCAGCGTGGCGCCTTGCGCGCGGAACGCTTTCGCGCAGCCCCAAGCGATCGATTGGTCGTTCGCGACGCCGACCACCAGCGCCTTTTTGCCTTCCAGCGTGAACACGAGCGGCGTCTCCCGCGGCTGCGCGCCGGATCCATCGGCGCTGCGTTGCGTCATTTTGCATCGCAGTGCAACAAAGACTGGTGACGGTTTCGCGACACAACCTGAGGCGAATTCGCGCGGGCGCTGTGAATGCGGCGGCGCGCCGTTGCTCGCGACCGCTTTAAGCGACGCCGATCCGCAAGAGATCGTGCAAATGAACCAGGCCGACAGGCACGCGATCCTCGACCACGAACATCACCGTGACCCGCCGCTCCGCCGCCGTCATGCCGCGCAGCGCCTCGCCCGCCAACGTCTCCGGCGCCACGACGCGCGGGCCCGGCGTCATCACCTTGTCCACCGGCAGCTCCAAGAGGCCCGGCCCCATATGCCGGCGCAAATCGCCATCGGTGACGATGCCGACGAGCGCGCCCTCCCGGTCGATCACGCCGACGCAGCCGAAGCCCTTTGCCGACATCTCCAGCAGCGCGTCCGACATCGCCACGTCGCGCGCCACCAGCGGCGTCTCCTCGCGCTGATGCATCACGTCGCCCACTTTCGCGAGCGCCGCCCCGAGCGAGCCGCCAGGGTGGAAGCGCTTGAAGTCGCTCGCGGAAAACCCGCGAGCCTCCAGCACCGCGACCGCCAGCGCGTCGCCAAGCGCCATCTGCATCGTGGTGCTGGTGGTCGGCGCGCGGGTCTCGGCGCAGGCCTCCGCCGCGGGCGGCGTCGCCAGAAGAATGCGCGCCGCCGCGCCCAGCATCGATTTCGGGCGTGAGGTCACGCCGATCAACGCGACGTCGAAGCGCGCGCAATAGGCGATGATGTCCGAGAGCTCGCGCGTCTCGCCCGAATTCGACAGCGCGATGACCAGGTCTTCCGGATTGATGAGGCCAAGATCGCCATGGCTCGCTTCGGAAGGATGCACGTAATGGGCGGGCGCGCCGGTGGAGGCGAAGGTCGCGGCGATCTTCCGCGCGACATGGCCGCTCTTGCCGACGCCGGTCAGGATGACGCGTCCGCGCACGCCCAGCACCGCGCGCGTCGCTTCGGCGAAGGGCGCGCCGATCGCCTCAGCGAGGGCTTGGAGCCCCTCGATCTCGCAGCCGATGACGCGGCGCCCCGCGGCGATCGCGCGCGCGTTCTGCGCCTCCTGCTCGCGCTCGGATGCGATCGCTCCGCGCTCGGCCATTCCCGGTCTCCCTTCCCTCGCGCGGCTTACGCCAAAACGTCTTCGAACTGCATCTCGAACAGCATCGCGTAGAGTCCGCCTTTCGCGATCAGCGTCTCATGCGGGCCGAGCTCCACCAGGCGGCCGTCATCCAGCACGGCGATACGATCCGCATCCATGATCGTCGAGAGGCGATGGGCGATGACGATGCTCGTCCGCCCGGCGGAGAGCCGATCAAGCGCCGCCTTGACCTGTTTCTCCGCCTCCGCGTCGAGCGCGCTGGTCGCCTCGTCGAGCAGCAGGATCGGCGCGTCGCGATAGAAGGCCCGCGCGATCGAGAGCCGCTGGCGCTGTCCGCCGGACAGGCGCGTCCCCGCATCGCCGACGATCGTCTCGAACCCGTTCGGCAGCGCATCGATGAACCCGTCAGCCGCCGCGGATCGCGCCGCGGCGATCACGCGCTCCCGATCCGGCGGCGCCGGCCCGTCGCGTCCGATGGCGATGTTCATCGCCACCGTATCGTCGAACATCACCGCATCTTGCGAGACGAGCGCGATTTGCGCCCGCAGGCTCTCCAGCGTCGCCCGCCGGATATCGGCGCCGTCGATCAGGATGCGGCCCTCCGTCGGATCGAAAAGCCGCGGCAACAAGTTGAACAGCGTCGACTTGCCGGCGCCGCTCCGCCCGACCAGCGCGATCCTCTCTCCGCCTTCGACCGTGAGGGTCAGATCGCGGAGCGCTTGCGTCCCATCCGCGTAGCGAAAGCCGACAGTTTCAAACGTGATCGCAGCGTTGCTGATCGCGATCGGCGCCGCATCTGGCGCGTCGATCACTTGCGGCTTTTCATCGAGGATCGCAAACACGCGCTCGGCGGCGGCGAGGCCCTTCTGGATGTAGCCGATCAGTTTGCCGAGCGCGCGCATCGGCTGCCCAGCGATCAGCAGCGCCGTGATGAAGCCGGCGAAGTCGCCGAGCGTATTGCGGCCTTCATCGATCCGCCAGCTTACGAAAAACACGACGGTCACCAGCGCAATGCCGCCGAGCATCTCTAACATCGGATCGATCAACGCCATATGGTCGCCTGCGCGGACTTTCAGCCGCCGCAACTCGCCCAGATCCGTCGCGCTGCGCGTCTCCAGGCGGTCTTCGAGCTGATACGTCTTCGCCAGACGCACCGCGCCGAGGCCTTCGACGAGCCGAGCGCTGAGGCTGGCGATCTGCGCTTGGGTCAGTCGACTGATCTTACGCAAGGTCCGAGCAATGTTCGCGATCGGTAGGATCGCGATGGGAAAGATCAGCAGCGCAATCAGAGCCAATTGCCAGTCGATGTAAATCATCGACGCGATCACAGCGACCACCATGAGAACGTCGCGCACGAGATTATTGACCATCCGCTCCATGGCGGATTGGACCGCGGACACGTCGGATGTCACACGCTGCGCTCTGCCGGCTGCGGCCTCCTGGCCGTGCCAGGCGATGTCGGCGCCGATCATCTTGCGATACAGCGCTTTTTGCATCGAGAGCGCGATTGCGCTGAAAATCCGCACATTGAGACGCTTGTGGAAAAGCAAAGCGAGCGACTTCAAAAACGTCACGCCAAACGCCGCTATAAGAATCCACTCCAGGCCGTCGGATCCGCTTTGAACGCCGTCCACAATGTATTTGATCAGCGGCGCATAAAGGCCGTTCACGCTGGCGAAGATCAGGATCAAACCAAAATTCACCAAGATCAGGAAGAGATGCGGCCGACACCAATCGCGCCAGAGCCGTGCGCCCAAGCTCCAAGAGTCTTTGTCTAAAGATCGGTGTTTCACGACGGTTCGTTGCGTCACAGTAGACTCTAAAGGCGGTCGCCGCATGCGGCGCGGTTCGGGCGTCTGGGCGTTGGCGGACAGCGTTACGCCGCTCTCGCCAAGATTGTCCAAAGCAAAAAGGTCGCCGAGAGAGATCGGTTCATCGCAGCCACAGCCTTGCGATGGTTGCGCTCGCAAGCGTTTCTGCGCAGGTCAACATACGCAGCGCTCGCGCGGTCGGACTGAGTCGGGGCGCGACGGGGACCTGCGCTCAGTGTGCGGTCCTCGCCGCTGTCGCGCGGCGGGCGTGCGGAGATGTCTGCGGCCGAATGTAAAGAAGGGCCCGCTTATGGAGTTGGTGCCGTCGGGCGAGACGATGGGCGAGACGAGGGCCGCAAGGCGGGGCGAGACGGAGCGCCGGGCCGCGCCAAGCCTCGCGGCGCAATCCTGCGCCGATTGCTTAGCCGATGTGACGGTGGTGGTGGCGCTGCATGACGACGCGCATGTGATGCCGGGCCTCTTCGACGGCGTTCGGCGCGTTGGCGCGGTGATTGTGGTGGACAGCGCAAGCCGCGACCAAGGCCCAGCGCTGGCGCGCGCCGCGGGAGCGCAGCTGGTGCGCTTGCCGGAGTATCGCGGCCGCGCCGCCGCCCTCAACGCCGGCGCGAGCCTCGCGGCGACGTCTTACGTTTTGTTTTTAAAGCCGGATGTGCGAATTTCCGAGGCGGCTGCCGGCGCGTTGGCGGCGCGTCTGCGCCGCGATCGCGATCTCTTCGCCGCCGCGCCGCCGATACGCATCGGGTTCCGATCGATCAAGCGCGACAGGAACCGGCTCGGCCTCGCCGAAGGCGTCGCGCCGGACGGGCCGAGCGGTCTCTCCGGCGCGGCGCTGATGGTGAGGCGCGATGCGTTCGAGCGGCTGGAGGGCTTTGATCACCGGATTCTGCAAGGCTTGATCGAGGATGATCTGACCCGCCGAGCGCTCGCCCGCGGGTGGCGGTTGGCGCTGCTGGACGGGCCCGAGGCGCGGCGGGCGCCGATTCGCGTCCGGCCGCGGCGGATCCTCATAGACGGCGCGCAGGCTGCCCAACGCTTCAAGGAGGCGCACGCGGGACAAGAGCGCAAGCGCGCCGAAAAACGCGGCCAGGGCGCGCCGCGTTTCAGCGCCGCGCGCCGATCCGAGATCATGCTTGCGCGCGAGGTAGAGCCGCGAGGCGGTCGCCTGATACCCTTTCGTCCAAGCCCAACGCGCCCAGCCCCGCCGCCCCGTCCTCGGCCACGTCCAACGGCTCGATGATCTCGGCGTCGAGCTCTTCAGCCAGAGGGCGCACAGAGCGCTCGGA
>JBCBCG010000050.1:0-21561 GCA_038530925.1 Pseudomonadota bacterium | reverse complement strand
CTGCTTGGCCTTCGGATCGTACTCGATGACGGTCATGCGGCGGATCTCGGCGCGCTGCACGACGTTGTCGCGCGGAACGAAGTGAATCATCTGCGTGCCGAGCTTGGCGGCCAGGGCCTCGATCAGCTCGTCTTCGCGCGCGGTGTTGCGCGAGTTGCAGATCAGACCAGCAAGGCGCACGCCGCCCGAGTTGGCGTATTTCACGATGCCTTTGGAGATGTTGTTCGCCGCATACATCGCCATCATCTCGCCGGAGCAGACGATGTAGATCTCTTGCGCCTTGTTCTCGCGGATCGGCATGGCGAAACCGCCGCACACGACGTCGCCAAGAACGTCGTAGAACACGAAGTCGAGGTCTTCGTCGTAAGCGCCTTCTTCCTCGAGGAAGTTGATCGCGGTGATCACGCCGCGGCCGGCGCAGCCGACGCCCGGCTCCGGACCACCCGACTCGACGCATTTGATGTCGGCGTAACCGACCTTCAGCACATCCTCGAGCTCAAGATCTTCAACCGTGCCCGCCTCAGCGGCCAGGTGCATGATGGTTTCCTGCGCTTTGGAGTGCAGGATCAGGCGGGTGCTGTCCGCTTTCGGATCGCAGCCGACGATCATCACTTTCTTACCCGCTTCCGCGAGCGCGGCGACGAGGTTCTGCGTCGTCGTGGATTTGCCGATGCCACCTTTTCCGTAGATGGCGGCCTGACGAAGAGCCATAGAGTTTCTCCTTACGTCGTCTAAGCGTTGTGCAGCGCCGCTTCACCTCGACCGTCGAGGCGTTCAGCTTAACGCCGGTTAACCACCAGCAAACGGTGTGCCAATTTCGATTAAGCCTTTATATATCTGTTTTTATTGAATTTTTTTGGGGATTGGCTCTAGTTTCAGCCGCGTCGGCTTTTTGACAATCGGCCCGACGACATGTCGCAGGGGCGACATTCCCGACAGGCCGCGCCGCCTTCGCCCGAGCCGCGGCGGAGGCTGAGGCGGTCTCTGTCGGCGCTGTCGTCTTTGCGACAAGCCACAGCGCCGCGCCGGCTCCGCAAAGCCTTTTTATGCTTATTTTTCAAAGAGCAATTGAGCGGTCCGGATCTTGCTTAATCATTAATGAACGCCTTAGCCCCGTATGGGAGACTCCCAATGTCCGACATCCGCCGCCTCGAAAGCCTCATCACCGACGTCGCCGCCGGCGCCCTCGTTCCCTATCTCGGGGCCGGCGCGCTGTTCGATGTCGCAGACCCCGCCGGCGCGCCGATGCCGGCTGACAGCGACAGCCTGATCCTGGCGATGAACGGCGGACGGCCGATGGCGCCGAAGCTGATGTACGAGTTTCCGCGCGCGGCGATGAACATCGAGCTGAAGAAGGGACGCAGCAGCGTCACGCGCTTTTTGACCGAACTCTACAGCCGGCCTGACTGGAGCGTCGGCGCGATCCATCGCTGGATCGCCGAGATCGCGCCGCCTTACGTCATCGACGTCAATCGCGACGCGACGCTGCAGCGGCTCTACGCCGATCGCCCGCATATCCTGATCCAAGGCGTCTCGCGCATCGGCGGGACCGAGTTCCGCTTCAAGATCTTCCAGTCCGACGGCGCCAGCTATCGCGAGGTGGCTCAGGAGGAGGCGGACACCAGCCTGCCGATCCTGTTCAAACCCTGCGGCTGTCCGCAGCCGGAGCCGAACTACGTCGCCTCGGACGCGGATTTCGTCGACTACATCACCGAGCTGATGGGCGGCTTTGCGATCCCGAGCTTTGTGAAGGCCGCGCGCAAGGGTCGGCGCTATCTTTTCATCGGGCTGCCCATGACGCGCGACACCGAGCGGATGGTGCTCTCGGATATGGTTTACGCCGCCGCAGAGCCGGCAGGCTACGCTCTGCTGCCCGAGCCGACGGAGAAGGAGGAGCGCTTCTGCGCGCGCCAGGGGATCGAGATCCTGCGCGTCGGCGCGGCCGATCTCGCCGCGGCGCTTGGCGGCGGCGCGGCGCCGAAGGAGGCGGCGCTCGCCGGCGGATCGGCGTGAGCGTGATCGAATGGTCGGATGCGGCGCTCGCGCTCGGCGTTGAAGCGATGGACGCGACGCATCGGCGCATGGTGGCGCTGATGAACGCCGCCGCTGACGCCGGGCCGGACGCGTTTCCGGCAGCCTTCGAGGCGCTGGCGGAGCATACGGCGGAGCATTTCGCGCAAGAAGAGGCGTGGATGCTGGAATGCGGCGATCCCGCCGCCGCGGCGCATCGCCAGGAGCATGGCAAGCTGCTGGCCGAGTTCGCGTTCATGCGCGGCCGCATCGCGCAAGGCCGCCAGCGCTTCGCCCGCGCCTTCGTGGCGGAGCGTCTGCCGGAGTGGCTGCCGCAGCATGCGAGCAGCATGGACAGCTTGCTCGCGGCGCGGCTGAAGCAACAGGGAGGCGCTGGCGCATGAATGTGATCCCCGCGGCCTTTGGCGGCCCACGGTGCCCGATCGCCCATGCGCCCGCGGCAGCGGCAGCGGAGGCCGACAAAGACCCTGTCGGCGCGGCGCCGCAGGGATTGCTCGATCTAGAGCAGACGCACCGCGATCTCTCCGCTCTCGCCGCCGCCGCGTCGGAGGCGGAGCCGGACCCCTTCGCCGACGCCTTCCGCGAGCTCTCGGCCTACGCCGCTTTGCGCTTTGCCGAGGAGGAGGCGGTGATGGCGCAGCTGAACGATCCGCTCGCCGCGGCGCATCGGCGCCAGCATGCGTGGTTGCTCAGAGATCTCGACGCGTTCGCGCCAAAGATCGAAGCCGGACGCCAGCGAGCGGCGCGCGCCTTTCTGCGGCACGGTCTGTCGAAATGGCTCTTGATCCACGCCGCTTCGATGGACGCGCCCTTGGCGCTCTCCGCCCATCTTGGCGACGCGGTCCGGCGGGTGTGAGCACGGCGGCGGCCCGCGTGACCATCACCGCTCCTTTATGCGCTTGCGGATCTCCTTGCGCCATCTCTTGGCGCTCGCTTGCTGTTGGTTAAGCGCGATGCCGATCATAAAGGTGACGATCGCCGCGCCGATCAGCGCCACGCCGATTTCAAATACGACCTCGACGATGAAGGCTTCGACGCCCGCATGCATGAAGCTGAACACGCCGCTATGCGACAGAGTCTTAGACAGACCGACCAGAATCACACCGACCGCAAGGCCGATCCATAAAAACAGTTTATGCAAGGTCAGCGGCGACGAGACTTCATCGATCTGGTCTGGGTTGGCGCGAAAATACGCCACCTCTTCTTCGCTCACCTCTTTATGATCAAGCGAGGCGATCCGCCAAATTAGATAATCGACGCTAAAACGCTGAGGTGGTTTCTTAGGCGTGTCGTCGGGCAAGAGAGCGATGTCCTCTTTCGCTGCGCATCAACCACTGCTGCGGCGTTCGAGGTCGCAAGTCAATCTGAGCGAAGGCTGAAAACGGGAAACCCGTTCGACGCAAGCGGGGCGCTGCGTCGGCGTTTAGGGCGGCGGCGATGTCGCGGCGCGCTACTCCTCCTCCACCGCGAAACAAGCGGGGCGCTCGCTGCATTCCTGGCAGGTCGGCGCGCGGCAGATGTACCAGCCATCGCCTTCGCAGAGCATTTTGTAGAGGAAGCGCTTCCAGCGCATGTTCTCGGTGTTTCGTTCGGCCAGCCGCGGAAAGTTCGCGCGCATAAGGCCGGTCAGCTCGGGGCGCGACATCAGGCCGAGATCGGACCAGAGATGATCATAGCCCATGCAGCCGGCGCTGATCAGGTCGACCAGCCAGCGCTCGGAGGGCGCGCGGCGGGCGCGGCTCGCCAGCAGCATGTCGCGAAGATCCTGGACCTCGGAGAGCCGCCCCTCCTCGCTCGAGGCGCGCCCGCCCGCGACCTCGCGGCCGGCGGCGCCGAAATGATGGTCGAGCATCTTGCGGAACAGCGTCGGCGGCAGGCCCATCCATTGCGGCAACGCGCCGCCGCCGCTGGCCCAGGTCGCGCACATGCCGGCGACCGCGATATCGTTTGGATCCCCGCGGCCCGCCGCTGCGAGCCGCCGAAAGAGGGAATGCCGCGCGGTCGCGCCGGCGATGGACAGGCGCCGCTCACGCAGCGTCTGCTCCGCCCCGCTCATCCCCATGCGCCGTACTCGACGCGGATATCCTCGTCGCGCACGATGAACTGGCAGGCGAGGCGCCATTCGCCGGTCTGATCGGAGGTGACGAGATCGTCGATTTGGTCCTTGGTGAGCTTGCCGAGTTCGCGCAGCACGGTCTGCTCCTTCATCGTCAGGCTCGCGCCGAGCGGCGCCTTTTTCTCAGCCCCGGCGAGGCTGACTTTCACCAGACAGCTGCCGCACTCGCCGTTCTCGCAATCGAACTCGACCGGGATCTTGTTCTCTTGCGCAATCTTCAGGATCGTTTCGGTGTGGCTTCCGGCGACGGCGTAGACGGTTTTGTCTTTCCGTCCAGCGCTGGAGAATGTGACTTGGGCCATGACGCGGGCTCCTTTTTCGTCGAGGAATTAGGCGGGGTTCGTCGTGGGGTTAAGCGGGTCGCACTTTGATCTCTCCGCCCAGCACTTGGCATTGGCAGGCGAGCCGGTCGTTGCGGCCGGCGAGATTTTCCTTGAGAACTTTGGATTCAAGCGCGGAGGGCTCGGAGAGATGCTCCGCCCCATCCTCGATATGGGTGAGGCAGGTTCCGCAATCGCCTTCGCGGCAGCCATAGATGATGCCCGCGCCGACCTTTTCGGAGATCTCGATGATCCGCGTGCCGGCGGGCACATTGACCGTGATGTTCACATCCACGAATGACAGTTTCGCTTTCACGGCGCATCTCCTTACTTGAAGCCCCGCCGCGCCTTCGCGCGCAGCCGAGCGCTCCGCCCCTGGATCAACCGAGGGCGGCCATGTCGATCTCTCGCGTCTCGACGGATCCGGTCAGGTGATCGGCCAGGCGCCGCCCATAGGCGCGGCACGCCTCAAGCTCCGCCTCGGTCGGATGCAGCTTGATGCGCAGCCCCTGCTCGGGCACGCGCATCTTCATGCCCTGCATCCGCGCCTCCACCATGCGCACCGCCTCGCCCGACCAGCCATAGGAGCCGAACGCGGCGCCAAGCTTGCCGCGCACATCGATATCCACGAGGCCGGAGAGGAGATCCCACACCGTGCGCACCGCATCGCCATTGATGGTGGGCGTGCCGAAGGCGAGCCCGTCCGCCTCCTCGATGAGATCGACGAAGGGCGCGACCTCGCCGCCTTGCAGATCGTAAAGCGAGACGCGCACATCGCGGTTCTCGCTGGCGCCGGCGTAGACCGCGCCCGCCATCTGCGCGGTGGCGCCGTAAGCGCTGACATAGAAGATCAGCAGCGTCTTCTCGTCGCCAAGCTCGGCTTTCAGCCGCGTCTCCACCAGCCGGCGGTAATGGCGGATGTATTGATGCGGATGCGCGCGCAGAATCGGCCCATGGCCCGGCGCGATGAGATCGATCTCCAGCGGCTCGATCAGATCGAGCGCGTCGGCCACATAGCGTTTGAACGGCCGCATGATGTGGTCGAAATAATATTCGAACGAGAACCGAAAATCGCCGACGCGGTCATTGAACAATCGATCGTCGCAGAAATGGCATCCCAACAGATCGCAAGTGAAGAGCAGCCGATCCTCCGGCAGATAGACGCATTGCGTATCCGGCCAGTGCACATAGGGCGTGCACAGGAACCGCAGCGTCCGATCGCCGAGCGAGACCTCATCGCCTGTGTCGACCGCGGTGTAGGCGTAGCGCTCGAGCTCGTCCTTCAAAAGCGCGCGCAGCACTTTGAGGCCGCGATGCGAGACGTAGATATGCGCCTGAGGCGCGCGCCGCAGCAGCTCGGGCACGGCGCCGGCGTGATCGGGCTCGAGATGATTGAGGACGAGCGCCGTGATCTCGTCATAGCGCGCAACCGCCTCCAGACGTTCGAAGAAGACCTCGGCGAACTCCTGCTTCACTGTGTCGATCACCGCCACGCCGCCCGAGCCGCGCACCGCGTAAGCGTTGTAAGTCGTGCCGTTCGCCGTCTTCAGGATCACATCAAAACTGCGCAAATCCGGATCGAGCGCGCCGATCCAATGCACGCCGTCGGCTAGCGTCGCAGGGCCCGGCGGCGGCGCCTGCGCCGCGGCGCCGGTTGAAGGCTGCGAAATTGGCCTGACTGGCGGCATCGCTTCGGCTCCTGTCCTCGGCGCGGCGGCGCGCGCTCAGCGGGCTTGGATCTCCGCGATCGCCTCGGCCATCCGCTCGGGCGGAATGCCGGTGAGCGAGCCCGGCGGGTTCACCGCCTCGCCCGCAGCATCGAAGATCGCGCTTTCGATCGGGCAGATGGAGGCGCATTGCGGCGTGGCGAAATCGCCGTCGCATTCGGTGCATTTCTTCGGATCGATCCGGAAATGCGCCTGGCCGTCGCTGTTGGCCGAGATCGCGTCGCTGGGGCAAAGCGGCAGGCAGGCCCAGCAATTCACGCAGTGCTGATTGATGCTGAGGGACATGGCGATCTCCTTCAGGCGCTGATTTGCGCGGCGCCGGCGTCGTCGAGCGCGCCCGCTTCGAACATTTCGCGATAGACGGCGGCGACCGCCTCCTCGATCGGCTCCATGGCGTGTTCGCCATTCGGCGCGATGCCGGCCTCATCAAGCCGCTCCCACGGCGAGAAGCCGATCTTCGAGCAGATCACGGCCTCGCAGCCTTCAAGCGAGCGGATGGTGACGTCGAGCGTGCTCTCGCCTTCGCCGCAGGTGTCGTCGCCGGAGCAATACTGCTCGGCCTTGCGATGCCCGATGAAGCGCACGCCGGCGGGCGAAGCCTCATAGACCAGGAACTCCTTGGCGTGACCGAAATGCTGGTTGACGACGCCTTGGCCTTTGGTGGCGACCGCCATCAGCACCGGGCGTAGGCTTTCGGGCAGATCGGAAAGCGGGTTGGGATCCTCCGGCGCCTCGGCCGCCTGCTCGGCGCGATGCGCTTCGATCTGAGCATGGATCTCAGCGCGGCGCTCCATCGCCGCCTCGTAGTCGATCTCCATAGTCTCGATCTTGTCCATGGTGAACTCGGAGCCGCGATCTTCGCCGAGAAGGCCCACCGCATCGGCGCGGCATTGGCGGCAATGGCGCATCATGTTCATGTCGCCGGCGCACTCATCCTGCAGCGCCGAGAGCTCTTTGCCGCTCGGCCCGCGCTGGCCCATCACGCCGTAGAAGGTGCCGTGCTCAGCCTCTGCGATCAGCGGCATCACGTTGTGCAGGAAGGCGCCTTTTGATTTCACGATCTTCGACACCTCTTTCAGGTGCTTATCGTTCACGCCAGGAATCATCACCGAGTTCACTTTCACCAGCACGCCGCGCTCGATCAGCATCTCGAGGCCTTTTTGCTGCTGCTCGATCAGGATCTTCGCGCCTTTAGCGCCGCGGATGCGCTTGTTCTTCCAGAACACCCACGGATAGATCTTCGCGCCAACCTCGGGATCCACGCAGTTGATGGTGATGGTGACGTGGTCGATGTTGTGCTTGCAAAGCTCGTCGACCTGTTCCGGCAGCGAGAGCCCGTTGGTCGAGACGCAGAGCTTGATGTCCGGCGCCTTTTCAGTCAGCTGCTGAAAGGTGTCGAAGGTCCGCTCCGGATTGGCGAGCGGGTCGCCCGGGCCGGCGATGCCGAGCACCGTCATTTGCGGAATGTTGGCGGCGACCGCCATCACCTTCTTGACCGCCTGATCCGGCGTCAGCAGCTCGGAGACGACGCCAGGCCGGCTCTCATTTGCGCAATCATATTTGCGATTGCAGTAATGGCATTGAATGTTGCAGGCCGGCGCTACGGCGACATGCATGCGCGCATAGTAATGATGCGCCTCTTCAGAGTAACAGGGATGGTTTTTGACCTTCTCGCGGATGCTGTCCGGCAGCTGGGACATCTGATCATCGGTAGAGCCGCAGGCGCCTTTCGAGCAGCCGCTCTCCTGGGCGGCTTCGGCGGCGGATTGATCGCCTTGACCAAGCACCTTGAGTTCCATCTGCGCACTCCCGTTGAAGGATTGAACGCCGATCCGACGAGCCGGCCGCGTTCGAACATCCTTAACGGTTAGCAAACGGCGTGCCGAACTCCTTTAATCTTATAAGATATTGTTTTATATGATCTATTTTTGATATTTTGCAGTTGTCGCATCTCCGCCAGCGCGGCGACATTGGCGGATTTCCAACAATCGCCGGCCGGCGCTCAGATGCGCCGCACGGCGATGTCGAGGGTCTGAATGCGATAAGCGATCTGACGCGGCGTCATGTTGAGGAGCCGCGCGGCCTTGGCCTGAACCCAGCCCGCCTCCTCCAACGCGGCGATCACCCGCTCGCGCTCATCCAGCTCCGGATCGTCCCATCGCCGCGCCGGCGCCGCCCCGCCGGCGCCGTTTAGTGGACTCGGATCCGCCACCGCGACCGGAGGCGGCGGCGCGGCGGCGGCCGCGCGCGGCGGCCCGGCGCCGTCGTCAAGGCCGGTCATCGCTAGATTATCGCGATCGATCGCGCCGGTGCGGCTGAGCACCGAGGCGCGCTCCAGGCAGTTCTCCAACTCGCGCACATTGCCCGGCCATTCATGCCGCGCCAACAGCTTCAGCGCAGCGCCGGTGATGGAGAGCGGGCGCCCTTGCCGCGCGCCGATCTTCTCCAGCAAGAACTGCGCGAGCGCGGCGATGTCCTCTTTGCGCTCGCGCAGCGGCGGCATGGCGAGCGGCATCACGTTCAATCGATAATAGAGATCCTCGCGAAACTCGCCCGCCTCAACCGCGGCTTCAAGATTGCGATTGGTGGCGGCGATGATGCGGACATCGACCTGCAAGGTCTTGCCGCCGCCAACGCGCTCGAACTCGCCCTCTTGCAGCACGCGCAGCAGCTTGGACTGAAACGCCGCCGAGATCTCGCCGATCTCATCCAGAAAGAGCGTGCCGCCATCGGCTTGCTCGAAGCGGCCTTTGCGCATCGTCATCGCGCCGGTGAAGGCGCCTTTCTCATGCCCGAAGAGTTCCGATTCGAGGAGGTTGTCCGGCAAAGCGGCGCAGTTCAGCTTCACAAAACCGGCGTTGGCCCGCGGCGAGTGATAATGAATGGCGTTGGCGATCAACTCTTTGCCGGTCCCGGACTCGCCGCGGATCAGCACCGTCGTGTTCCATTTGGCGACCAGCCGCACTTGGCTGAACAGCTCCTGCATCGCCGGCGTCGCGCCGACGATGTTGTCAAATCCATGCCGATCCTTCACCGCGCGGCGCAGCGTGTCGCGCTCGGCGTAAAGCTCGCGGCGCTCTGAATCGGTGGTTTGCGCGATCTGGATGCTTTGCCCCACCAGCGTCGCCAACATGGCGATGAACTTGGCGTGCCCGTCGAGCGGCGCGAGATCCCGCGGCGGCTGTCCCATCAGAACCCCGGTTGGCCGGCGATCGCGGATATGGATCGGCACGGCGATCAGCGGCAGCTCCGGATCGAACCCGTTCAGCGCCCGCGGCAAGTTCGTCACTTGCGCCGCCTGGGCCGCGATCAGCGGATCGCCCTGGCGCAGGATCTCGGCGAAGGGGCGCTCCTGGGCTGAAAGCGCCGTCGCGCGCACCGCGCCGCCGCCCTGCCCGCCATTGGCGAACAGCGTGATCCGCTCCTCGGCGTCTTCATCCACCACGCCGATCGCGCCGTTGCTCAAGCGATTATTCGTCTGCAGATACTGCAGCACATCGCCGACCATATGGCTCAGCTCGAAGGGATGGGACTCGACCGAGCGGCTGAGCAAATCGCTCACCGCCTGCAGCGTGTCCATATCCAATAAAATCGCGCAGCCTGGCGGGGCCGGCGCTCCGTTACGGACGGGCAGTCGCATAGCGCTCACCTTAGTCACCTGGCGACAGGGCCGCCTGCGCGGCGCCGCCAGCGCGCCCGGAGGCGCGTTGATCTCCGCCGATTAGGGGGCGAGCGCATCTCTCATCGGACGCTTCATCCCGCACCCACTCGGCCCTGGGTCTCGTCTCGGCCCCTCCCCGTCTCAGACAGGGCGGCGCCGGGCGTCTTCTCCCTTGTCGCGGCGCTCATTCGTCAGCGGCAGCAGGATGCGCACCCGGCAGCCGCCCTTGTAGCGATCGTCGATCTCGATGGAGCCGCCGTGATCGGCGGCTGCTTGGCGGGCGATCGACAGCCCGATCCCGGCTTTGCCGGCGCTGTTGGGCCAGCCGCTGAAGAACGGCTCGAAGGCGCGGCTGCGCACCTCGCGCGGTATGCCAGGCCCGCTATCCTCGATGCAGATCTCGGCGCGGTCATCGCCGCTGCGCCGCGTCGTCACGCGCACTTTGCGCCAATCGCTCGCCCCCTTCTGGATCGCATCGACGGCGTTATCGAGGACGCTTTTAAATAGATTTCTCAGACTATTAGCGCGGCCAATCAGATAAAGCGGCTCGCGCGAGGGATGCCAGTCGACAGAGATGTCGAGCCCCGCCATTCCCTCCATCGAGACCACCAACACATCGCGCACCAGATCGTTCAGATGGATCGTCGTCAGCGCCTCGTCGACGCCTTTGGGCGTGACGTGGCGCAAGGTTTCAATGGCCAAGCCGCCGGATTCCAACACTTGACCAAGCGCCGCCTCAAGCGACGGATCCGAGCGCCCCTGGCGCCGCATCATGTCGCTCAGCGCCTTGATCACATTGAGCGGCCCTTGCAGTTGGAAGGCGGCGGCCGTGGCGACCTCATGCACCCGCTGCGTCATCTGCTGCTCGGCCATCATGGCGCGCACGGCGCTGAACTGCGCGCGCTGATACTCGCGGCGCTGCGCGGTGATCTCAGTGCAGCAGAGCAAGAGCGCGTCTTTGGTGCGGCGCTTGAAATAGGCGTCCGCCGCGACGTCGAACTCCTTCACCCACTCGCCGGAGCATGAGAACCAGCGCGTGCGGTCGGGCCCGACCTCGAGGCTGACTTCGACATCCGCGAAGCTGCGGTTCTTGCGGCAGGCCTCCTCGAGATCCTCGCCGATCACGTCCTTTAGCGCGGCGAGCAACTCGTCGGCGGGCTCGCGGCCCTGCATGTCACCCATCAGCGTCTTGTAGGCGAGATTGTCGAGCACCACCGCGCGATCGGTGTCCACCAGCGCCATGATCACCGGGGCGAGGTTGATCACGCTCTCGGTCAGTTGCTTCTGGTTCGTGAGGCGCCGCTCAAGCCGGTGCAGATCGGTGACGTTGGCGTGCACGCAAAGAAAATAGAGAATATCGCCATCATCGGCGCGGATCGGCGTGATGGTGAGATCGGCGACATAGGCCTCGCCATCCTCGCGCCGATTGAGGAGCCGTCCGTTCCAACTCTCGCCCGAGAGGATCGTCTCCCACAGCGATTTATAGACCGTGAGCGGCGTCTTCTTATCTGAGTTGATCGACTGGTTCCGGCCGATCAGCGCCTCCAAGCGATAGCCGGTCAGCGCCTCATAAGCGCAATTGGCGTAGAGGATGCGGGCGTTTGGATCGGTGATGGAGATCGCCACCGAAGTTTGCTCGAGCGCCTCGAAAAAGGCCGAGGGCGGCAAGATCGCGCCAAGCCCGCCCATATCGAGGCCAAGCGGCTCGCCCGCGCCGGGCTCAAGCGCGCCGCGATCGAGCACGCCTTGAAGCGCGCCGAGCAACTCCGGCGGCAGATCGTCGTTTTGCGCCGATTTGAGACTGCTGAGCGCTTTCGCCCACCGATCCCGGGAGCGTTCGCTGGTTCCGACCGTTTCCTGCTCGAGCTTGCTCACGGCGCGCATTCCATCCTGCGCCGGCCGATCGAACACCCGTTCTCGGGCTTCGCGCTTTGGCTTGCGACGCAACTATGACGCTTGTCGGAAACCGCACACCAAGTCACGTGCAACATTGTCGCTGCGCGCCTGCGCCGTGAAGCAAACCCGACAAAACTCGCCCAATAACCATTTATAGCACTGTTTTTAAAGAATTAAAATATTTGGCATAGTTAATGCTTCTCTAACGCGTGACGGACGCCTTGGCGACCGAAAGGCGGCCTCAGCGCCAGCGCCGCGCGCTTCAAGCGGCGGCTGAACGGCGCGTGGACGCCCGATCGGCGAGCGGCGCAGCCGGCTCGCATCGCTGCGGAAAGGAGCGCTCGGCCCATGGAGGAATATCTGCTGGTCCTGCTCGGCACGGCGCTGGTGAACAATGTCGTGTTGGTGAAGTTCCTCGGCCTCTGCCCGTTCATCGGCGCTTCGCGGAAGATCGACGCGGCGATCGGCATGGGCTTCGCCACGACCTTCGTGCTGACGCTCGCCGCCGCCGCCAGTTGGATCATCGAGCATCTGGCGCTGAACCCGCTCGGCCTCGGATATCTCAGGATCCTGAGCTTCATCCTCGTGATCGCCGCGGTGGTGCAATTCACCGAAGCGGTGATCCGCAAAACCTCGCCGTCGCTCTATCAGGCGCTCGGCATCTATCTGCCGCTCATCACCACCAACTGCGCCGTGCTTGGCGTCGCGCTGTTGAACCTGCAGGCCGAGCACAGCTTCGCCGAGAGCCTGCTTTACGGATTCGGCTCCGCGGTCGGCTTCACGCTGGTGATGGTGATCTTCGCCGGCCAGCGCGAGCGGCTCGCCCGGCTCACCCAGCCCGCCGCCTTCCGCGGCGCGCCCATCGCTTTCATCACCGCCGGTCTCTTGTCGATGGCCTTCATGGGCTTCGCCGGGCTGACGCCGAACTAATCGATCGCGCCGAGACGCCGCCGCGCCGAGAGAGGAGACACACGCCCATGCTTGCAGCCGTCGCCACCATGACCGCGATGGGATTGAGCCTCGGAGCGCTGCTCGGCCTCGCGGCGCGGCGCCTCAAGGTCGAAGGCGATCCCATCGCCGACGAAATCGAAGCGATCATGCCCGGCACCAATTGCGGCCAATGCGGCTTTCCCGGCTGCCGCGCCGCGGCCGAGGCCGTCGCCGCGGCGGCGGCGCCGGTGACGCTCTGCCCGCCGGGCGGGCGCATGCTCGCCTCCGAACTCGCCGAATTGCTGGGCGTCGAGGCGGATCTTTCCGAGATGGGCGAGACCACGCCGATGGTCGCCTTCATCTTCGAGGATCAGTGCACCGGCTGCACCAAATGCTTCAAGCGCTGCCCGACCGACGCGATCATCGGCGCCTCGCGCCAGATCCACACCGTAATCAACGACGCTTGCACCGGCTGCGACGCTTGCGCGGCGGCGTGCCCGACCCAAGCGATCGTCATCCGCCCGCGGCCTGACACGCTGCAGAACTGGCATTGGCCGAAGCCCGCCGACGGGCTCGACGCCGCCGCCGCGCCGGCGCGGGAGGTTGCGGCGTGACAAAGTTCTTTCCCCTCAAAGCCTTCAGCGGCGGCGCGAAGCTCTTCTCGATCAAGGGCGGCGTGCATCCGAAGGATTTCAAAGCGCTGAGCGCTGAATGCGCGATCGAACGGATGCCGGCGCCGAGCCTGCTTCGGGTGCCGCTCCAGCAGCATATCGGCGCGGAGGCCGAGCCGATCGTGAAGCAGGGCGACGACGTCGCCAAAGGCCAGCCGATCGCGGTTGGGCGCGGCGCGGTCTCGGCGGCGGTGCATGCGCCGACCTCCGGCAAAGTGATCGCCATCGGCCGCTTCGTCGCGCCGCATCCCTCCGGGCTGCCGGTCGCCACCATCAGCATCCGCCCCGATGGCGAGGAGCGCTGGGCCGAACTGCCGCCGCCGCTGGATCCCGAGACGGCCGCGCCGAGCGAGATCGCCGCGCGCGTCGCCGCCTCAGGCGTCGTCGGCATGGGCGGCGCGACCTTCCCTTCGGCGGTGAAACTCAACCTCGGCAAGCGCTTCACGCTTGAGACGCTGGTGATCAACGCCGCGGAATGCGAGCCGTACCTGACCTGCGACGACCGACTTCTGCGGGAGCGGAGCGAGGCGGTCGCGGACGGCGTTTTCTGCATCGCCAAAGCGCTGGGCGTCTCGTCGATCATCGTCGCGATCGAGGCGAACAAGCCTAAAGCGATCGAGGCCATGACCAATGCGGTCGCGGGACTGGCGATCGAAGCGCGGGTCGCCACGGTGCCGACGCGCTATCCGATGGGGTCGGAGAAGCATCTGGTGCAGACGCTGACCGGGCGCGAGACCCCGGCGCGCGCGCTGACCGCGGATATCGGCATCGTCGTCCATAATGCGGCCACGGCCCATGCGGTGCACCGCGCCATGCGCTATGGCGAGCCGCTGATCAGCCGCGTCGTCACCGTCTCAGGCAAAGCGGTGCGCCGCCCCGCGAATGTCGAAACGCTGATCGGCACGCCCATCACCGATCTTTTGGATCATTGCGGCGGGCTCTCAGAAGAACCGCAACGTCTGCTGCTCGGCGGGCCGATGATGGGCCAGCCGGCCCCGAGCCTCCGCGCCCCGATCGTCAAAGGCGTGAACGGCGTGCTCGGGCTCACGGCCGCCGAATGCCGGCGCGCCGAGAGCATGCCCTGCATCCGCTGCGCCAGCTGCGTCAGCGTCTGCCCCTGCGGCCTCACGCCCTTGGAGCTGCATGCGCGGATCAAGAATGAAGAGCTCGACGGCGCGGTGGAGATCGGTCTCCTGGATTGCGTCGCCTGCGGCTCCTGCTCCTTCGTCTGCCCCTCGAACATCCCGTTGGTGCAGAGCTTCAACTACGCCAAAGGCAAGCTGACCCAGCAGCAGCGGACCAAACATCAACAAGAAGAGACCAAGCGCCTCGCCCAGCAGCGCGAGGAGCGCATGGCGCGGATCGCCGCCGCCAAGAAGGAGGCGATGGCCAAACGCAAGGCCGAGCAGGCGGCGAAGAAAAAGGCCAAAGAGCAGAAGGCCAAAGAGGCCGCGGCTCTGAAGGCGGCGCAGGAGGAGGCCCAAAGCGGCGCCCAAGAGCCGGCTCCCGGCGCAGCGAGCGCCGGCGCAGCGGCCGCAGCCGCCCGAGAGGCGACCGCGCCGAATGAGAACCCGGCGCAAAAACGCGATGCGGCGGCGAAAGCCGCGCCCGACAAGACGGAGGCGGCCCAATGAGCGCGCGCGTCCTCGCCAGCGGGCCCCACGCCCATTCCCAAGCCAGCGTCAGCCGCGTGATGATGTTGGTGGCGCTGGCGCTCACGCCCGCCACCGCGTTCGGCTTTTATCAATTCGGCTGGCCGGCGGTGTTTTTGTTTCTGGTCACCATCACCGCCGCGCTCGGTTTCGAGGCGCTCTGCCTGAAAGCGGCCGGGCGGCCCGTCGGCCGCTTTCTGCTCGACGGCTCGGCGCTGCTGGCGGGCTGGCTTGTGGCGATCACCCTGCCGCCTTGGGCGCCGTGGTGGCTCGGCGTGCTGGGCGCCGGCATCGCGATCGTGATCGCCAAGCATGTCTATGGCGGGCTCGGCCAGAATCTCTTCAACCCGGCGATGGTGGCGCGGGTGATGCTGCTGATCTCCTTTCCCGTGCAGATGACCGCGTGGGTGCTGCCGCCGCCGATGGGCGCGCCCGGCGCGCCGGGGATCCTCGACGGGCTCGCCATCACCTTTCTCGGCCGCTCGCCCGCTGAAGCCGGCTTCGACACGGTCAGCGCCGCCACGCCGATCAGCCATATGAAGACCGAGCTCTCCCGCGGCTTGACGCTTGAGGAGATCTCCGCCGCGACGCCCGACCTGATGGATCTCGCGCTCGGGGCCATGCCCGGCAGCATGGGCGAGACCAGCGCCGCGTTGCTCCTGCTCGGCGGGCTCGCGCTGATCGCGATGCGGCTGATCAGCTGGCGGATCCCTGTCGCCGTGCTGGGAACAACCGCGCTGCTCGCCCTCATCACGCATTGGATCGACCCCAGCCGCTATCCGAGCGCGGCGTTCCATCTGACGTCGGGCTCGCTGATGCTCTGCGCCTTTTTCATCGCCACCGATTACGTGACCTCGCCGTCGACGGCGCTCGGCCAGCTCATCTACGGCGCGTCGATCGGCGCGCTGATCTTCATTATTCGCAGCTGGGCCGCCTTCCCCGAAGGCGTCGGCTTCGCGGTGCTGCTGCTCAACGCCTGCACGCCGCTGCTCGATCACTACATCCGCCCGCGCGTCTTCGGCCGCGACCGGCGCGGCAAGCCCCTCGATCCAACACCGACGCCGAGGGGCGCGGCGCGGAGGGCCGGCCCATGAGCGAGATGGTCGAGATGCGCCGCGCCGCGGCGAAAGGCTTCGCCGTCGCCCAGGAGCGCGCGGGCGAGATCGCGATGAAGGCCGGCGCGGCGCTGCGGCGCGGCGGACGCCTTGCGCGACTCGCGCTCCGCCGCGGGCGCCGTTGGTTCCTGAAGGGTGGGCGCGATTTGCTGCAGCGCCTCGCCGCGCTGAAAGGCGCCCCGGCCCATCACGGCGCGGTGCTCGCGGGCTTCGCTCTGGCCGCCGCCTGGCTCCTCGCCGCCTCGAACGAGGGCACGCGCGAGGCGATCGCCGCACGGGCGGCCGAGGATCTGCAGCGATCGCTTGGGCAAGTTGCGCCGGCGGCGCTGCGCGAAGGCGGGTTCGAGGCCGGCTCGGTCGCCTTCGCGGAGGGCGAGCGCAAGGTGCACCGCGCGATGAAGGACGGCGCGGTCGCCGCCGTCGCCTTCGAAACCGTCGCCCAAGGCTACGCTGGCGAGATTCGTCTCCTGCTCGGCGTCGATCCCAGCGGCGCGCTGCTCGGCGTCCGCGTGCTCTCCCACAGCGAGACGCCCGGGCTCGGCGACAAAATCGAAACCTCGAAATCGGACTGGGCGGACGGCTTCGAAGGCCGCTCCCTCACCAATCCGCTGCCGGAAGGCTGGGCGGTGCGCAAGGATGGCGGCGTCTTCGACCAATTCTCCGGCGCCACCGTCACGCCGCGCGCCGTGATCGACGGGATCCGCAGCGGGCTCGAGTTCTTCGCGGAGCGCCGGGCGGAGCTGCTGCTGCTCGAGCCCTCGCCCGCGCCCGCCCCAGCCGCTCCTCAAACAAAGGCCGCTGAGCCATGACCGATTACACGCGCATCGCCCGCGACGGGCTCTGGGACAACAACATCGTCTTCGGCCAGCTCTTGGCGCTTTGCCCGCTCCTTGCGGTGACCGGCACCGCTACGAACGGGCTCGGCATGGGTCTGGCCACGACGGTGGTGATGATCCTCTCCGGCCTCGCCGTCGCGCTGCTGCGCGGCGTGATCACGCCGGAGATCCGCATTCCCGCCTTTGTGCTGATCATCGCCGCCATCGTCACCGTCGTCGACATGACGATGAACGCCTACCTTCATGATCTGCATAAGGTTCTCGGGCTCTTCATCCCGCTGATCGTCACCAATTGCGCGATCCTCGGCCGGGCGGAGGCGTTCGCCTCGCGCCAAAGCGCGCCTGCGGCGGGTTTCGATGGGCTGATGATGGGGCTCGGCTTCACCGCGGCGCTGGTGGCGCTCGGCGGCGTGCGCGAGATCCTGGGCGCCGGCACGCTCTTCGCCAACGCCTCGCTTCTCTTGGGCGACGGGCTGGCCTGGCTAGAGCTCGAGCTGATCCCGAATTACGACGGTTTCCTGCTGCTGATCCTGCCGCCCGGCGGCTTCATCGTGCTCGGCTTTCTGCTGGCCGCGAAGAACGCCCTCGACGCCAAAGCCGCGCCCGCCGCGCCGGCGGATCCGACCCACGAGCGGATCGAGCAGGTCTTCACCGCCGGTCCGCTGCTGCCCACAGGCGATAAAGGAGCTTGAGCCATGAATGTCGGCGTCGCTTTCGCGAAACCCACGGCCCAGGTCTGGCTGAAGATCGTCGTGCCGGACGGCAGCACCGTGCGCGACGTGATCGAGCGCTCGGGCCTTCTCGAGCAATTTCCCGAGATCGATCTCGAGACCAACAAAGTCGGCGTCTTCGGCCAACTCGCCAAGCTCGATAAAGAAGTCCAAGAAGGCGACCGCGTCGAAATCTACCGCGCGATCACCGCGGATCCGGAACTGGCGGAACTGACCAACGCCAGCTGACGCAGCGCCGCCCCTGACAGACCCGCCATTTGGACGCTCGCGCGCAGCGTTTCGGCGCCCATCTCTCGCGAAGAAATCGGTGCGCAGAGCCGCGCGGGCGGTAGAGCGCCGGGATGTCATGCGCATCGACGCGTGAGCCGTCCGGCGCGCCGCCTCTCTTTGCGGGCGCAGCGCAACAACCGCCCCTGTCGTAGAATGCGCGAGCCTGCTCCGATCCCTTCGCGGCGCTTGCGGCGGGAAAACCGGCGCGCGGCGACGTGGTCACGAGGGATCGCGCGGCGTTGGCGCCGCCTCCCGTCTCGCCCACCCATTCGACTGATCATCCACCAAGCCGACTGCAACAGTCTGTTCGCCCGAGGCATTTTGAACCGGCCTCCGTTTTCGTCAGCTTCACAACAGGTTCGTCCGGCAACTTATCCAGCAAGAAGCAGAGCCTTCTCTCGGCGCGGGCGCCGATCTGACCGACTGACGGACAGGAGGGGAGAGCCGCGCGCTGGCGATGGAAATGTGGAGACGGACCATGGCGAACGATCTGATCAACAACGCCATCTTGGAGAGCGCGATCGAGGAGACCCTTGAAAATCAAACGCCCGCTCAAGCGCAAAGCCAGTCCGCGCCGGCGAATTCGCTGCTCGCAGCCGCGATCGACGAGACATACGAAAACGAAACGACCGAAGAGGCGGACCTTAGCACACTCTACGGGCGGACAGCGGACGTCGCTGGCCTAACAGCGCCAACGGATCAGGCGGCGTTCGACCTGTACAGCGACGGCGTGAACGCTGACGGCGACCCGGTCTCGACCCATGGCGAAGGCTCGGCGGGTCGCCTCGCCGCCAACGCCGGCGCGCAGAACAGCGTCGGCGTCCCTCTGAACGCGCCGAGCGTGCAAGCGGCGGACGCGTCCACGGGCGTCGCGGCCGCCAATGACGCGACGCTGCCGGATGAAACCTTGATCGCCATCGGTGGCGGAGTGATCGGAGAAAGCGGTGGCGAGGGCGTCGGTGGGTTGATCGTCGGCATCTTTGGTGCGGCTTTGTTCTGGGTACAAACTGAAGTTGGTGACTTTCTTCAAGGCGCCGAGGCGCGCCTTTATGTCCAGCAATAAACCAGAGCGAATCCAAACCATCGAGATGAGCTTATTGAAGCAGTCGGCATCGAGGAGGCTGGACGAATATTATTTAGGCCTACATCTTATGATGCCACCATTAGTGAACGGATAGATGCTGCACGGGCATTTGAAGATAATGCAGAGTATTTAACAGAAAAATATCCGAATGTTTTTTCTATAAAAGAGCTAAACTTCACTGATGGAACGAAAATAAAAACTCTCGTTATACTGGACGCAAATGGAAATACAAATAACGAAGCGGCAGTAGTTTTTTACCCTCCTCACGCACATGAGAACATTAGAGTTTACGAAAAGGATAATGGCTTCGATGATGTTCGCGTTTTTCATCCAGAACTTCCGGCGCCTGCGTATATCGATGATGCGCCGACGCAGAACGCAACGCCACCTGAAACACCCAGCGACTTCTCATATGATGTTTTTCGTGAGAGTGGCGTCCAACTAAACAGCGGACTCGTGGCCGCCAACGTCGGCGGCGTCTTACAGGTCGCAAACGAAAGTGGAATACTATACGCGGGTCAGGCCGCCGAAGCTTCCGTCCGAAATGAACTTTTGGAGAACCCAACAATAAACATTCCCCGCGCCATCAACAATTTAGGCATGGGACAAGTAATAAAAATTCTCCTTTCGAAGCCTGGAGAGAGCGAAGGATCTGGATCAAACTCCCTGCGTGCAGCGCAATATAATTTTGTGTTTAATTACCTTGAAAACAAATACCCGAACCAGTTTCGCGTTGAGCAAAGGCCTGACGCCGTCAACAATGTGAGCTATACGGAGCTGCACCTTCTGGATCCTGACAGTGGGTCGTCCGAAGTTGTAGCGTATTATGCAGAGAACCAATTCTTCTTCCGGTCGGACGATCTCGACACTCAGATTCCCTCCGCGCACCCCCCCATCACAGTGACACCGCCCCAAACCCCGGGCGACGTAGGGCAAACGCCGGGCAACGGCGATGATCCGGAACCAAGTCGTCAGCTTGATCCAGTTCCAATTATGGTCGACACTGATGAGGAAGACTTCAATGGCGACCTCTCGATCCGCGCCGACTTCGTGGTGGAAACGGCCATGATTAACGGAAAGGAAGAAATTGTTCTTATAGCGTATCTTACAACAATACGGCTCGATGAGAATGGCGACGAAATCGGCGCCACGTCTTTTTCAAGACTACAAGCTGATGAAATTATCCCAGGCTTGGTCCCCCTACCAACGCATCAATTAATTGGGCACTTTGGCTCAGGATCATTAGTGGGGCCAATAAGTTCACAATTTTTCGTTCCAGCAGTGTCAACTCCCGGAATTTACTATGACGATATGGTTCAGCGCGCGGATAAGCCACTCGGTGATCAGAAGAATCAAGCTGGAATATTCCCAGAAATACTCACTGACAGTTTCACCGAGCTCTTGTTCGGGACATCTCCTATAGAGGCTCAAAATGCACCACTCGGGCGCGTAATTCTGTCGGACTCACGATATGGTTCCGATGGTTTACCTACCGCTGATGAGATTATTGGTGACATTCAAGGCCGTCAAGATGGTGGTTCGGTAGAGCTCCGACGCGACGGGCAAGGGAGCGAGTTTGATCTGCTCCAACAGATATTAAGGGCGGAAGATGCGGGACTTGTAACCCTCGAAGGGTGGCCAGATAAAGGCTCGGGTGATTACATCGACCCAAGAAAGGTTACACCTGAACAACTCTTAGAACTCGTTAGCAAGTATAATATAAGATCAGAAAAAAATCGAAACAATGATTACCATTTCCGAGAAATACTTAAGAGAAATTATAACGAATTCATAAGCACGCCTGAGGGACAGGAGTATATTGCCAGTTTGAATGAATTCCAAATTACGGCAACAAGACTTTACGAAACTATCAAAGGAAATCGCGGCTCAGACGATCCGAACACAAGAGCCGAAATGCTGCAAATGAGTGAGTCATTTTCCATGGACCCGAAAGCTATGGATGCAATTAAGCAGAAACAGATTGAGGCGATCGATGAATTCATTGAACATATGAAGTCAATTGATCCAAATTACGATGATAGAGCACTCGTAAATTTACGAAACAGTTTAGAAAATATGAGAAACTTTGGTGTCACTGGCGATCCAAATATTGCGCAGGCACCCCCGACAAATTTTGTTGCCTAAAACCCGTTTCTCCCCGGCGGAAATATTGGTATAGGCGGCCCTGATCCAACGTCTGAGGGCCAAGATTTTCTTTCAACGATTGGGCTTCGGTATGATCTCGAAGGGCCTTTTGGGTTTTCTGAGCATGTAAATTTCGACCCTGACGCGGGGACGACGTTTGATCCTGACTCTGAAGAATTCGCTCTGATTGAGGATCTCGAGCTTTTGGGGGCTGGGGGCGAGTATACGTTGGGGACGACGGCGATGTCGCCGGCGTTGGAGGCGCTTTTGGCGCAGGAGTTGGCGCGTCAGCAGGGGCTTGAGGCGGGGTCGTTCGTCGCTTCGGAGCTGGTCGCGGCCTTCATGGAGCAGCAGCAGAGCCGGACGCCGACGCTGG
>JBCBCG010000049.1:0-21595 GCA_038530925.1 Pseudomonadota bacterium | reverse complement strand
TGCGTCGCTCCATCGGACACTCCTCTCTTGGCTCGAAAGCCGTAGCATGGGTGTCCACCAGACCGGGGCACGTTCACCTCAATGGCTCACTCTCATCCTCGAGCTGGCGCATCCGCCGAACCTCCGCCGGCAGCATGCCAGGCGACGTACTTCAACTGGAAGAAGCGGTACGGCGTTCATCCGACACCGCCCCGATGCGCTGCGCGTCGCTCCGCCGCCTCGAGCGGAAGACGCCAGATCACTGCTTCGCGTGACGTGGCGTGTTTGCACGCCGCGGGATCGAGCTGACGTTGGGTGAAGAGGGGCGCGCGCCGGAGGTGTTTGCAGCTCGCTGTTATGCGGTGATGTGAGGCGCGGCCACGATCACTCTCGGCGCGCCCGCGCTTGGGCGCTCCGCCACGGCGCCGATGATTGCCGCCTCCGGCGCGCCGTTTCGGCGGAGGTCGGCGATGGCGGCCTCCGCCTTCGGCGCTGGAACGGCGGCGAGGAGCGGGCCGGCGGTTTGAGGGTCGAAGAGGAGGTGGAGCGTCGCTTGGCTTAAGGCCGCGCCGTCAGGGCCGGTGATGGCGCCGGCCAGGGCGAGGTTCGCTGGCGCGAGGCTGGAGGCGAGGCCGTCTTCGGCGAGCGCGCTCGCCTGCGGCAGGAGCGGGATCGCGGAGAGATCCAACTGTGCTGTTAGATCCGCAGCTTCAAGCATTTCAAGCAGATGGCCGGCCAGGCCGAAGCCCGTCACATCCGTCGTCGCGCGCGCGCCCGCGGCGATGAGCGCCGCCACCGGCGCGGCGTGGGAGGCCTGCATGCGGGAGAGAGCGGCGAACAGGGCCTCGCCCCGGGCGCGGCGGCGCATGGCGGCGGCGAAGAGCAGGCCGCCGCCGATCGGCCGGGTCAGAATGAGCTTGTCGCCGGGCCGGAGCGCGCCTTTGCGCAGCAGCGTATCTCGAGGCGCGGCGCCGGAGACCGCGAAGCCGAGCGCCAGAGCCGGCCCTTCGCTTGAATGGCCCCCGATGAGCGAGACGCCTTCGCGATCCAGCAAGGAGCGCGCGCCGGCGAGCAGTTGAAAGAGATCCTCTTCAGCGAGCCGCGGGCCGAGGGGCGGGAGGGCCAGCACCGCCTGCGCGGTCTCCGGCCGTCCGCCCATGGCGTAGACATCGCTGAGCGCGTGATTGGCGGCGATGCGGCCGAGAAGCCAAGGATCGCGCCAGAAGGCGGTGAAGAAGTCTATCGTCTCAAGCCGCAGCGTCGCGCCGCCGCCGTCGATCACCGCCGCATCGTCATGCGCATTCGTCGCGCCAGCGCTGTGATCTGTCGCCTCGATCCGCGCCAGGGCGCGGTTGAGCGTGAGCGGGCCGACCTTGGCCGCACAGCCGGCGCAGCGCATCGCGGCGCTCGGCTCGATCGGCAGCGGCGGCGGGCGGTGCTTCGCCATGAAGGCGCGGTCGATGCGGTCCTTCCAGCGCCAGACCCAGCGCCCCTCGGCGCCGAACGGCGCGCGGACGGCGATGGCGCGCCCGTCGGCGGTGCTGAGCAAGCTCAGAAAGCGTTTTTGAGGACGGAACGGACGCGGCTTGGCGCCTTGCGCGGCGCGGCGGAGATTGGCGGCGAGCGGGCCGCCCTGGCGCACGGCGAAGACGCCGGCTTTGGGGCGCGCAAAGCCTTCGACGCCGGCGCAATCGCCTGCGGCGAAGACGCCGATATGAGAGAGGCTCTCAAGGCTCGGGGCGACGGCGACGTAGCCGCCTTCGTCGAGCGCGAGGCCCGTCTCCGCCAGCCAGGGCGGCGCCTGGCTTTCCGCCGCGATCAGCGCCGCATCGATCGAGAGCCGCGCGCCGGAGCGGAGCGTCATCGCGCCGGGCTCAAGCGCCGCCGCCGGATCCTCTTCGATTAGCGAGACGTCCTCACGGGCGAGCGCGCGGAGGGCTCGTCGCCGCGCGGCGGCGGGAAAGCTCGATAGCAGCGCGCCGCCGCTGACCAAGGCGACCGAGATCCGCGCGCGCTCCTCGCCAAACGTCTCTTGAGGCGTCCCTTGGAGCGTCTGTTGCGGCGCCGCCGCCTCGAGCCCGCGCTTCGCGGCGAGCGCCAACTCGAAGCCCGCCGCGCCGCCGCCGATCACCGCGAGCCGCCGCGGCCCGTCCGCCGCCGCCGCGGCCGCGCGCAGCGCCTCCCATCGCGCGGCGAACTCTGAGACCGGCTTGACCGCGATCCCATGCGCCGCCGCGCCCTCGATCTCCGCTGTGCGCGGCGTGATCCCGATATCGAGCGAGAGAAGATCGAAAGCGAGGTCCGGCCGCCCCTCCAGCCTCACGCGCCGCGCGTCGAGATCGAGCCCAGTCGCTGCGCCATGGATCAGCCGCGCGCCCACGGCCTCCGCCGCCGGCGCAAGATCGATATGGCAGGCCGCACGGTCATAGACGCCCGCCACATAGCCCGGCAGCATGCCCGAATAGGGCGCCTCGAGCTCTTTGGCGATCAGCGTCAGCCGCACGCCCGGCTCAGGCTTCATCGCGAAGGCGCGCAGAACGGCGAGATGCGCATGCCCGCCGCCGATCAGCACGAGATCGGTCTCGAAAGGCGCGTCTTGGGGGCGGCTGGCGTGCAAGATCATGATCCGGTGGCGGCGGAGTGCTGAGAGCGGCGCGAGGGCGGATTGCTCTTTGCGCTGAACTCCAACCCTTTTCGCAGCGCGCCGCCCGCGCGTCAGCTCACATTCGCTGGAGGGGCGAGCGGAGCGGCGGCGGAAGCAGCGCAGCTCTGTGCGCCGGGAGTCAGACACGGCGGTGAGGTCGTTCTTATGACGCCAGTTGATTTGACGATAGCTTCGTTTTTGGGCGCATGGATTTGGCTTTACTGCATGGTTTGTCTCGCTTCGCTTTCTGCTTGTGCTTTCGTGAATTTATAATTGCAGAATTATACCCGCTTTCCTAAATTTTACGAAATCAATCTGCTTAAAACCTGTCGCGCATTAGAGGGAGGCTTATTCTTTCGCAATTATCGGCGACGCTCAGTTACACAAATTATTTATTTTCTCAATCGCTGCGGTGTCTTATTATGAAAGCGGCTTATCTTTTTTCACTTCTACATTTGAACTATTTGCGCCTGGCTTAAATATTCGAAAATTGTTCAAGCAGATGTCCGAAGAGACGCCACTTTGGGTGCGGCATCCAATTTTTAGGCGGCGCCTTCCGCCCGCGCTGATGCGAAGAAAGATGTTGATGTTCGATATCTGGTCTTTTGGCGCCTTGACGCTCGGCTTTGTCGCCATTCTGCAGGGCGTGGGGCCATTTTATTAAGTCGCGGCGACAGAAACACTAGCTCTTGTAGCCGTAAAGCTCGTCCCGGATCTGTCGCTTCAGGATTTCGCTGGTCGGGCCGATGGGGCTGGCGTCGCGGAAGAGGATTTCGTCGGGGCGTCGCCATTTCGGGAGCTTGTCCTTGAGGTAACTTTGCAGCTCTTCCGCGCTGGGCGGGGCTGTTCGGATCGGCGACGACGATGGCGACGAGACGCTCGCGCAATTTTTCGTCCGGCTTGGCGATGGAGCGGCTTGGCCCGTGATCGCGATGACTTTGCTTTATTTGTTTAATTGTAGCCCGCCGCCCAGGTTTTCGAGCAATCCTGGGGGAAACAGAACAGCATCGCCGGACAAGAAGCGCGCAAGCTTCGTCCAGCTCGCCGGCTCATGCCCAGCCTCGACCGGCTCAAACAGGTCCTGCGCCGCGGTCTCGGGGGGATCCAACTGCGCTTGGAGCGCCAAAATGATCTCATGGCCTGGCGCGCCGTGGTGCTCGAAGAGGTTTTCGAGCGCGCAGATCTGCGCGCCGGGGCGGATGCGGAGAGCGAATTCTTCGAGGAACTCGCGCTGGAGCGCTGCTTCAGCCGTCTCGCCGAATTCGACCTCTCCGCCGATCGGCCGCCAACCGATGAGAGCGCCCTGATCATCGCGCACCGGGCTCGCCAAGAGCTCTCGCCCCGCGCCTTCGCCGCGGAAGGGCAGGCCGACCGCCAAGACGCGGAGGCGCTGCGGCGGGCGCCAGTTCGTCATGCTCTGTCGGTCTCCAACGCGCTTCGCCGGGTCTTTTGGAAAGTCTAGCTTTTCGTCCCATAAAGCTCGTCGCGGATCTGGCGTTTCAGCATTTTGCCGGTCGGGCCGATGGGGATGGCGTCGCGGAAGAGGATTTCGTCGGGGCGTTGCCATTTCGGGAGTTTGTCCGCGAGGTAGGTCTGCAGCTCTTCCGCGCTTGGCGGGCTGTCGGGGTCGGCGACGACGATCGCGACGGGGCGCTCTCGCCATTTTTCATCAGGCTTGGCGATGCAGGCGGCCATGCGCACTTTGGGATGGCCCATCAGCGCGTTCTCGACATCGATGGAGCTGATCCATTCGCCGCCGGATTTGATCACGTCTTTGATCCGGTCGGTGATTTGCATGAAGCCGCGCTCGTCGAAGACGGCGACATCGCCGGTTTTGAACCAGCCGTCCTGAAAGCTGTCCGCCCCGTCGCCGCGGAAATAGCCGCTGATCACCCAGGGGCCTTTGGCCTGCAGCTCGCCGCCTTCGCTCGCGCCATTGGGCAGCGGCGCGCCCGCGTCGTCCACTGTGCGCAGCTCGATGCCGTAGATGGCGCGGCCTTGCTTGGCGCGCATGGCGAGCTTCTCGGGCGCGGGCAGCGCGTCGCCGGCCGGATCGAGCTTGCAGACCGTGCCGATGGGGCTGAGCTCGGTCATGCCCCAGGCGTGGACGATGTCGACGCCATGCTCCTCCTCAAACCGGGTGATCAGCGCGGGCGGCACGGCGGAGCCGCCGATGAACACTTGTTTGAGGCTCGGCGTCTTCTCGCCGCTCGCCGTCAGATGTTCGAGCACCGCTTGCCAGACGGTGGGCACGCCGACGGAGATGGTCACGCCTTCGGTATTGACGAGCTTCACGATCGACGGCCCGTCGAGCGCGCGGCCCGGCAGCACCAGCTTCGCGCCGCAGATCGGCGTGGTGTAGGGCAGGCCCCAGCCGTTCACATGGAACATCGGCACCACCGACAGCGCCGCATCCTGCGGCCCGATGCCGAAGGCGGTGCGGCCGGTCGAGCAGATCGCGTGCAGCACGGTGGAGCGGTGGCTGTAGAGCGCGCCTTTGGGGTTTCCAGTGGTGCCGGAGGTGTAGCAGAGGCCGCAGGCTGTGGTTTCATCGAGCCGCGGCCAGGTGAAGTCGGCGCTATGCGCGCCGATGAGCTCTTCGTAAGGCGCGGCGAGCTCGATCACTTGGCGCACCGTCGGCCAGCGCGTCTCGGCGTTCGCCGTCAGGGGCATGCAGGCCGGATCGGCGAAGAGGATCACATCCTCGGCGTGGTTGACGATGTAATCGAGTTGATCGGCGGAGAGGCGCGGATTGAGCGTGTGACAGACCGCGCCCATGCCGGAGACGGCGTGGTAGATCTCGAAATGGCGATGGGTGTTGAAGGCGATGGTGGCGACCCGGTCGCCAGGCTTCACGCCGGCTGCTTCGAGCGCGTTAGCGAGTTGCTTGATGCGCCCCACCGCCTCCCGAAAGCTGTAGGTGAAGACGCCGAGATCATCTGTGACCGACACGATGCTCTGATCGCCATACGCCTCGGCCATGAATTCGGTGACCGTCGAGGTCAGCAAGGGCCAGTCTTGCATCAGCCCGGGGATCCCAAAGCCGACCTGGGCGGCGGCGCCGTTCTCCGCAGCTTTCGCTTCGCCGCGCGCTTTGCCGGACTGGTTCCTGATATTGCCGAAAAACATCCAATTCCCCTCCCGTCGCGCCGCGCTGGTCCGCCGCGCCGAAGCGCCGGGGCCGCACAGCTTATCGTTGCAACGCGCCGCGTCGTCTGCGGCGTCCCGTCGCAACTTTAGTCAGGAAAACGAAGGAAGAGAAGGGAGGCGTCCAAGCGAAGACCACACGCCTTGCGGGACGAAGGTCGAGCGCGGCGCGCTCCCATCAGGAGAACGCCGCGTAATGGTGGGATCGGCGCGCGGCGCCGACGGATCGTCACATGTTGTGCACGGGGATCGGCAGGCGACGCTCTTTGTGGCGCAGAGCGTCATTCGCCTCCCGACGGCGCATCGCCATGCGGAACGCTGCGGCGTAGGCGCTGCGATCCATTGCGTCCGGCCCCTGCGGCGCATCGCTTGCAGCGCGCGTCAGCGCGCCGACGCCAGGGGCTTGGCCGGTCGCGACGCTGCGCGCGAGACTCTCGTGATAGCGCATCTTGATCGACCTTTCTTTCTTCCGCTGTTTTTCAGCAGCGGTGCTATAGGCCGCTATCATCCAGTAAATCAAGGAAAAATGCGCACTATAGTTGTTGTGAAGAAAATATGGCCTGAGAAGAGCGAACATCGTAGTCGATCTTTCCGCTTGCTATTGTTGAGAAGTGTGATTCGCGCTTGGATAGGTCCGAGCCGGTCCTATGTCTCCGGCGAGGTGATTCGCGTCCAGGATGCGCCTTGCGCCTGATCCTCGCGTTGAAGGCGACAGCCGCCGGAGCGGCGCGCTCAACCATGCGCTTCACCCGTGCGAGGGGTTTGAAATCCAGACGGCGAACGGCGACGGTGACGGCCGTCGCTCGCCTTGTCGCCGCGCCGTATCGAAAGGTCGCCCCATGCCGCTGACGCTGGCCCATGACGTTTATGAGACAAGTTCGGAGACTGCGCGCCAGGCGACGCCGCTGCTGATCGCCCATGGGTTGCTTGGCTCGCGGCGCAATTGGGCGACGCTGGCCAAGCGCTTCGCTGAGCATCGGATGGTTGCGACAGTGGATCTGCGCAATCATGGCGAGAGCCCGCGCGCGGACAGCATGGCGTACGGCGCCATGGGCGAGGATCTGCTCGCCGCCGCGGAGGCGCTGTTCGGCCGGCCGGCGCTGCTGCTCGGTCATTCGATGGGCGGTAAATGCGCCATGGCCGCGGCGCTGACCGCGCCGTCGCGCGTCGCGGGGCTGATCATCGCCGATATCGCGCCCGCGGCCTACGATCATCCAGAGCATGGCCGGATCGTCGCGGCGCTGCGATCGGTGGATTTGGCCACGCTGACGAAGCGTTCGGATGCGGAGCCGCAGATCGCCGAGGCGATCCCGGAGCCCAGCCTGCGCGCCTTTCTGCTGGCGAATCTCGCTTTCACAAGCACGCAAAGCGGCCGGCGCGCGCATTGGCGCGCTGCGCTCGAGGAGATCGCCGCCAATATCGACCTCGTCACCGGCTGGCCGGAGCCTCTCGCCCAGTCCTCCTATGACGGGCCCGCGTTCTTCCTGCATGGCGGCGCGTCCGATTATGTCGGCGCCGCCGAGCGGGAGGCGATCCGGCGCGCCTTTCCGCGCGCGGAAATCGAGACGATGCCGGACGCCGGTCATTGGCTCCATGCGGAGCGGCCGGACGCGTTTTACGCGCGGGTCGCCGATCGGCTCGCCGCGCTGTCGGCGTGAGCCGCCTCACTTGACGACGCGATACTCCGCCTCAGAGAGGTCGAGCGCGATCGCGGCGATGCCCGCATGCAGCCGATTAGTCGGCTTTTGCAGCGCGCCGCGCGGGCCCATCATCCGCCGCCGGAGGTCAAGCGTTTCGATCTCCGAGGCGCGCACTTCGCTCAGCGTCACGCGCGCCGCTTGCTCCAGCAGGAGGCGGAGCGCGCGCTTGGCGTGCGCCTCGCCGGCTGCGCCGCTCATGTAAGCATCGTCGAACCGGCGCGAATCAGTGATCGCGAAATGAGCGGCGAGCCCGGTGAGCACAACGCGGGCGCCCTCCTGCGTTTGCGCTTCGATCGGCGCGGCGAGCGCGACGCGCATCATCGTCTCCGCCCGCTCCGCATCAAGGTCGGCGTGGCTCGGCCGAAAACTCGAGGAGAGAAACGGCCGCGCGGGTCCGTAGGCGCGCCGCGCCGCAGGCGCCTCGCCGCGCGGTTTCGGACGCGCGGCGGCGGCGGGCGCGGCCCGGCGCGGCGCGGCCGCGACATAGTCCATCGTCACCTCGTCGGCGCAGCCGAGCGCGGTCAGCTCTAAGCGCACGAGACGCGAGCCGTCTTTGGCGGCGGCCTTGCTCAAACGGCGGGCCTCGCGCTTCATCGCCGCTCGCAGAGCCGCTTCCGCGCCGGCGCCGTCCGCTTTGGCCATTGCGCCAGACAGCGCGGTCTCCGCCGCTGCGGGCAGCGGCGTATGCGCGACGGCGCCGAAGAGAGTATCTGATAGATCAACGCCTTGGTCTTTGCGCCATTGGATCGCCGCCGGCGCGTCGGGCGTTGTGTAGACGACGCGCACTTGCGCCGGACAGCTCGAGCCGTCGGTCAGCACAGGATTAAGCGTCACAATCGACATGCGCTCGACCGTCTTCGAGACGCGCGCCGCCTCGCGCCAAGGCGAGATGAAATGCACGCCCGCGCCGAGCCATGTGGGCTCGAAGCTCGCCGGCTCCGGCGGCGTCGAGGCGTGCGCCGCGAAGGGCTCGCCAAACGGCTCGACGGCGCGGTCGAACACCGCGACGGCGTCGTCCTCTCGCACCACCACAACCACGCTTGAAAGAAAACTCGCCGCAACCGTCCCCGCAACCAGCGCGAACGGAAGCGCCATCCAGCGCTTCGCTCCCATTATCGCCTTCCCCCTAAAGCCCAATGGAAAGATGCGTCCCCACGCGTTCCTCCCGGTGTCCCCACACCTTTGGGCGTTCCCACAGCCTGAAAGCTGTACAACCTTGATGCGATTAACGGAGATCTGCAAGCGCCGCGCCGCATTCTTGGCCTGCGCGCGGCGCCGATCCATTATGCATGTGCGAATACCGCCTCTGCGCCGCGGCGGCGCGTGAGGAATCAGGAGAGGGTTGCATGAAGAAGTTCGGCGTCAGTCAATCGGTCCGCCGCGTCGAGGATCCGCGCCTGTTGAAGGGCGAGGGGCGCTACATCGCCGATCTTCCCTGGCCGAACCACGCCCATGGCGTATTCGCCCGCAGCACCATCGCCCATGGCCGCCTCGTCTCGCTCGATATCGACGCGGCCAAGGCCGCGCCCGGCGTGATCGGCGTGATCACCGGCGCGGATCTCGACGCCGCCGGCGCCAATGATGTGGGCTCGGCGCGGATGCCGAACCGCGACGGCTCGATGTCGCCGCGGCCGCAGCGGCCGGCGCTCGCCAGCGGCCGCGTGCGCTACGCCGGCGAGGCGCTGGCGCTGGTTGTGGCGGAGACGCTCGCGCAGGCTCAAGACGCGGCGGAGCTGATCGAGGCGGACATCGATCCGGACGACGCGGTGGTCGACATGCGCGCCGCGCTCGCGCCGGGCGCGCCGCAGCTGCATGAGGACGCGCCCGCCAATCTCTGCCTCGATTGGGAGATCGGCGATGAAGCCGCGGCGGACGCCGCCATGGCCGCCGCGGCGCATAAGGTGGAGCTGTCGCTGGTGAACAACCGCGTGATCTCCAACCCGATGGAGACCCGCGGCGTGATCGCGGAATGGGACGCGGCCGCCGGCGCGCTGCATGTGGAGACCAACGCGCAAGGCGTCTGGAACATCAAACGCGAGATCGCCAAGCGCTTAGCGCTCGAGCCTGAGAATGTGCGCGTGACAACCCAGGATGTGGGCGGCGGCTTCGGCACGAAGAGCTTCGCTTATCCCGAGCAGATCGCCGTGGCCTTCGCCGCGCGGGCGCTGGGCCGGCCGGTGCGCTGGATCGCCAGCCGCTCAGAAGGGTTTCTGACCGACGCGCAAGGGCGCGATCATCTCACCACCGCCACCGCGGGCTTCAACGCCGACCAAAAGCTCGTCGCGCTGAAAGTCGAGACGCTCGCGGGGCTTGGCGCTTATCTCTCGCCATTTGCGCCGTTCATCCCCACCGGCGCCGCCTCGCGCGTGCTGCCGGGCGTCTACGATGTGCAAGCGCTCTATTGCGGCGTGAAAGGTATCTTCACCAACACGGCGCCCGTCGACGCCTATCGCGGCGCGGGCCGGCCTGAATCGATCTATATGATCGAGCGGCTGATGGATAAGGCGGCGCGCGCATTCGGCGCCGATCCCGTCGCACTGCGCCGCAAGAGCTTCATTCCCGTGGAGGCGATGCCCTATGAAACCGCGGTGGGCGAGACCTATGACACTGGCGATTTCAATCGGGTGATGAGCGCCGCGCTGCGCCAAGCGGATTGGAACGGGTTCGAGGCGCGGCGCGCGGCGGCCGCGGCGCGCGGCAAGCTGCGCGGCGCCGGGCTTTGTTATTACATCGAGTCGATCCTCGGCGATCAAAACGAGACGGCGCATGTGGCGTTGGCCGAGGATGGCGGCGTTGATCTCTATGTCGGCACGCAGTCGAACGGGCAGGGGCATGAGACCGCCTACGCTCAGATCCTGCATCAACGCACCGGCCTTCCCTTCGAGGCGATCCGCATCATCCAAGGCGACAGCGACCGGATCCCGACCGGCGGCGGCACCGGCGGCTCGCGCTCGGTGACGATGCAGGGCGCCGCGATCAACGCCGCCTCCGACGCGCTGATCGAGCAGCTGAAACCGCTTGCAGAGGAAGAGCTTGAGGTCGGCGCGGCCGATTTGCAGTTCGACATTGAGCTGGAGGGCGGCGGCTTCCGCGTGGCGGGCACGGACCGAACGGTCACGTTGCAATCGCTCGGCGCCCGCGCCCGCGCCAGCGGCAGGGCCGCGCTCGCTGAGACGCGGCTCGAGAACGTCGTGCCCGGCCGCTCTTTCCCGAATGGCTGCCATATCGCGGAGGTCGAGATTGATCCGGCGACGGGCGAGGTCAGCGTCGAGCGCTACGCGATGACCGATGATTTCGGCGTTCTGATCAATCCGATGCTCGCCGAAGGCCAGGCCCATGGCGGCGTCGCCCAAGGGATCGGCCAGGCGATCCTAGAGCATGTGGTCTATGATGAGGGCGGCCAACTTCTTTCGGGATCTTTCATGGATTACGCGATGCCGCGGGCGGCGGACACTCCGGATATGGCCTTCGCCACCGAGCCGACGCCTTCGACGGCGAACCCGATCGGCATGAAGGGGTGCGGCGAAGCGGGCACGGTGGGCGCGCTCGCCGCGGTCACCAACGCGGCGCTCGACGCGCTCTGGCCGCTCGGCGTGCGCGACATCGACATGCCGCTGACGCCGCTGAAGGTTTGGGAGACGATCCAGGCCGCCAAGCCGGCGGCGGCGGCGGAATGAACGAGCGCGGCGAGGCCGATCCGTTCGATCTTGCGCGGTTTCTCTCCGCGCAAGCGGGCGTGATCGAGCGCGCGATCGACGAGCTGAAAGCGGGACGCAAGCGAAGCCATTGGATGTGGTTCGTCTTCCCGCAACTGGCGGGGCTTGGCGCGAGCGCCATGGCGCAGCGCTACGCGATCGGCTCGCTGGCCGAGGCGCGCGCCTATCTCGCGCATGAGACGCTCGGCCCGCGCCTGGAGCAGAGCGTCGCGGCGACTTCGCCGCATCGCGAGCGCGGCGCGAGCGCTCTGTTCGGATCGCCCGATGATCTCAAATTCCGCTCCTGCCTCACGCTGTTTCGCGCGGCGAGTCCGGATGGGGCCCTCTTTCAAGAGGCTCTCGACGCCTATTTCGGCGGCGAAGGCGATCCGGCGAGCTTGGAGATCCTGAAGCGCGCCGCCGCTGATACGCGTTAGCCGCGCCGCCTTTAAGAGAGTGTGGAGATATCTCTGCGACCCTACACGCCGACCGCGGATTGGCGCTGCTTGAGCTTGGAGACGACAGCGCCCAAAATGAGGGCCTTGTCGTGCGCGCTTACGCAGATCTAAAAACCCGCACCAAAATCGGCCTTGGCGTCGCCGCGCCACTGCTCCTCGGCGCCGTGATCGGCGCGGTCGCGCTGATCTCGATCAACAGCATCACCTACAAAGCCCAATGGGTTGATCACACTCGGAAAGTGCTCGCCGATTCGTCGGAGATCATCGGCGCCGCGGTCGATATGGAGACCGGCATGCGCGGCTATCTTCTGGCGGGCGAGGACGCGTTCCTGGAGCCGTATGATGCGGGCGCGAGCGCTGTGTATCAGCGCATCGACGATCTGCAGCGCACGGTGAGCGACAATCCTGGCCAAGTGGCGCGGCTGGGAGAGGCTGAGCGCGTGCTGCGCGACTGGCAGTCTCAGGTCGCCGAGACGCAGATCGCTCTGCGCCGCGAGATCGGCGACGCCCGGACCATGAACGATATGGCGAAACTCGTCGGAGAGGCGCGCGGCAAGCAGTTTTTCGACGCTTTCCGCGCGCAGATCGCCACCTTCGTCGGGCGCGAAGAGGCTCTGCTGGACGAGCGGCGGCGCGCCTTTGAACAACAAGCGGCGCGTGGCGGCGTCAGCGCTTCGGCGACGCGCGAGGCGATGGATTGGGTCACGCACACCTATTTCGTGATCTCCGAGGCCAAACGCCTGCTTGCGGCGGCGGTCGATATGGAGACCGGTATGCGCGGCTATCTGCTGGCCGGCCGATCCGAGTTCCTCGAGCCTTACAACGCCGGTCGCGCGCTATTCTTCAGCAAAGTCGCCGAGCTGAAGACGACAGTCAGCGACAACCCGCCTCAAGTGGCGCTCCTCGGCGAGATCGAGGCGACGATCCAAGAATGGCTCGCCGTTGTGGTCGAGCCGATGATTTCTCTGCGCGCGGAGATCGGCGACTCCAAGACCATGGATGACATGGCCGATGTCATCGGCGAAGCGCGCGGCAAGATGTTCTTCGACGAGTTTCGCGGCCTGCTCGCCACATTCGCCGCGGAAGAGCGCGAATTGATGGCGCAGCGCCAGGCGGAAAAGTCCGCGCAAGAGAACTTCGCCTTTTGGGCGATCCTCGGCGGCGTGCTGGCGAGCTTCGTTATCGGTGCCATCGCGGCGATGAAGATCGGCGCGAGCATCTCAGGCCCGATCAAGGGCGTGACCCATGCGATGCAGCGCCTTGCCGAAGGCGATACGGCGGTTGAGATCTCGGGCGCGGAGCGCGCCGACGAGGTCGGCGAAATCGCGAAAGCCACGCAGGTGTTCAAAGAGAACGCCCTGCGCATGCAGGAGCTTGCGGAGGCGGAGAAGGCCGATCGCGCGGCCGCTGCGGCGCGGCAGGAGGCGATGGCGACGCTTCAGACCTCGATCGCTGAGGTGGTGACGACGGCGCGCCATGGCGAATTCTCCAACCGCATCAACGCCCGCTTTGAAGAGCCGGAGCTGCAGGAGCTGGCGGACGGCGTCAACGGCTTGCTCGGCGTCGTGGAGCAAGGGCTTGATGAAACCGGACGCGTGCTCGCGCAGGTCGCGCAAGGCGATCTCGGCGAGCGGATGACCGGCCAGTTCGAAGGCGCCTTCGCTCGGCTCCAAAGCAATGTGAATGAGACGGTCGAGCGGCTTGCGGATCTCGTCGGCGAGATCGCGGCGACGACGGAGACGGTGCGCCGCGGCGCCGACGACATCTCCGCCGGCGCCGGCGATCTCTCGCAGCGGGCCGAGCAGCAGGCCTCGTCGCTTGAGGAGACGGCGGCGACGATGGAGGAGATGTCCGCTTCGATCAAAACCAACGCCGACGGCTCGGCGCGCGCCAGCACGCTCGCCGCCGACGCCTCGGACCGCGCCGATGCGGGCGGCGGGATCGTGAAGAACGCGGTCGCGGCGATGAACGAGATCGAGGCGAGCGCGGCGAAGATCACCGACATCATCAGCGTAATCGACGGCATCGCCTTTCAGACCAACCTTCTCGCGCTCAACGCCGCGGTCGAGGCCGCGCGCGCGGGCGACGCGGGCAAAGGCTTCGCCGTGGTCGCCTCCGAAGTGCGCAGCTTGGCGCAGCGCTCCTCCGAGGCGGCGCGGGACATTCGCGGTTTGATCGAAACCAGCGCCGGCCAGGTTTCCGAAGGCGTGAAGCTCGTGACCGAGACCGGCGCCTCGCTCGAGGGGATCGTCGCCTCGATCAGCGAGGTGGAGGCGGCGATCACAGGCATCGCCGAGGCGAGCGTCGAGCAGGCGAGCGGCGTCGAGGAGATTTCGAACGCGGTCAGCCATATGGATCAGATGACGCAGCAGAACTCGTCGATGGCCGAGGAAAGCGCCTCGAACGCCCGAGCGTTGGCGAGCGGCGCGAAAAAGCTGAAAGAGCTGATCAGCTTCTTCAAAGCGGCTCAGTCCTTCGCCGCGGCGCCCGCGGCGCCGGAGCCCGCCGCCGACGCCGCTTGGCGCGCTGAGGAGGCCGCCCAGCGCCCAGCGCCCGCAGCTGCGCCCCGCTCCATCGCCGCCGCGCCCCTCTCCGCCGCGTCCGTGGCCGCGAGCGAGGAGTGGGCGGATTTCTAACGCGCGCGCGTCGCGGATTTCGCTTCAGTCCGGCGCAAGCCGCGCGCGCAGGGGCGCGCTGTCGATCAGATAGGGAAGGCGGCTCTGCGCAGCGGCGACGCGCGCCGGATCGAGCGCGGCGGTGAGAAGCTCATCGCCGCTTCCTGCGCGTGCGAGATCGCGGCCGTCCGGCCCAATGACGCAACTCTCGCCGAGATAGCGCGTCTCGCCTTCGGCGCCGGCGTGATTGGCGTAGAGCAGAAAAACGCCGTTCTCGAAGGCGCGCGCCGGCATCACGCGCTCAGAGACCACGCGCCATTCCTCCGCCAGCGCGGTTGGAACCAGCGCCGCTTGGGCGCCGGCCTCTGCGAGCGCGCGAAGGGTTTCTGGAAACTCCGCGTCATAACAGATCGCCAGGCCGAGCCGCAGCCCGCTGATCTCGAACAGGCTAAGGCTCTCGCCCGGCGTGAAGAGCGCGCGCTCGAAGCCTGGCGGCAAGGCGAGCTTGCGATGATTGGCGCGGGCCGCGCCCACAGCGTCGACGCCGCGCGCCGCGTTGTAGAGCGCGCCGCCGGCCGTCTCGGCGTAGCCGTAAACGATGGCGGTGCGCGTGCGCCGCGCGATTTCGGCGATGCGCCGCGCCGAAGGCCCGTCGGCCGCTTCCGCGTAGCGGCGGATGTCTTCGGGCGCCGCGTAGCCGGTCAGGAACAGCTCCGGACAGAGCATCAGATCCACATCCGCCGCGGCGCAGGCCGCCGCGAGCCGCTCGATCCGCTGCTCCGGCGTCATGCCCGCCAATGCCGCTTGATGGACGCCGACGCGCATCTTTATCGCCCGACGATGCGGATCTCGGAGGGATAACGCGTCAGGCGCTCGCAGCCCGTCTCGTTCACGACGACGCTGTCGCCGATGCGCCCGCCGCCGGCGCCCGGCCGGCTGACGCCGCCATCGACGGCGAAGGTCATGCCCGGCGCGAGGATGGTCTCGTCGCCCTCCTTCAACTCCGGCGCTTCAAGATAGGACATGCCGATGGAGCGACCGGTGCGATAACCAGGCTCGAAGCCGCGCGCGCGATAGACGGCGTTGGCGGCGGCGGCGATGGAGGCCGCGCTGACGCCTGGTCGGATCGCGTCGATCGCCGCCCGCTGCGCGTCGATCGCCGTCTGCTGTAGACGCACGGCCTCGTCCGAAGCCTCGCCGATGAACACCATGCGATCAAAGCCCAGCTTGTAGAGTTTGAACTGCGCCATATTGCAGAAGCAGAAATAAACCGGATCGCCGCGCTCGAGCCGTTTGACGCTTGCGCGGCGATGCACCATCGCGGTGTCGCGGCCCGATTGCATGATCTGCAGATTATGGATCATGGGCGAGACGAACGCCTCCCAGCCGCGATCGGTGAGAAAGCCGGCCGCTTTTCGGCTTCCAGCTTCGATCACCGCCAGCGCCGCTTCGTATTCCGGCGCGCCCTCGGCCAGCGCGCCTTCGGCGGCGGCCATCATTGCGCCGGCGATCTCGCCTGCTTGGCGCATCACCGCGATTTCTTCGGGCGATTTGATCATACGCATTGGCCCGAGCAGCGCCGAGAGGTCGCTCAACGCGGTGTCCGGCAAGCGTTCGTCGAGGAGGTTGCGGACCATCGCGGGGAGCGCGGCCCGCTCCACCGCCAAAGCGCGCGGCGCTGGCCCGATCGCGCGCATCAGCGCTTCGGGCCAGCCGTTCGGGCCGTCGTCATCCCAGCTGATCACGGTCTCCACCCAGCTCATGGCGGCGACCATCTCGCGCTCCATCGCCGGCGTGACGACGATGGGCGGCGCGTCGGGACGCAGCGCTAGGAAGGTCGGGCGCCCGAACTCGACGCCGAGATAGCCCCAGAAGCCGGCGAGATACGCGATCGAGCTTTCATCCGTGACCAGCGCGATCTCGACGCTCGCCTCGCCCATCCGCCGCTGCAGCTCCTGCGTGCGCGCGCGCGCTTGATCCAACATGTCCACTCCCTTCGACGCCGTCGAAGGCGAGCCTGCGCCGGGCGAGGCGGCGCGGCAATGATGATCGAGACGCGCGCGGCGCGAGAATGCGCGAAGGAGAAGAGCGCCCGCCAGCGCGGACGCTCTCAATGCGGCTGAGGTCAGCGCGACCGCATCGCGCCAAGATCAGCCGCCGAGCACGCCAGGCCAGTTGGCGTCCGCTTTGGAGATATGGCCGGGAATGTCCTGCTCCCACCGGGCTTGAACGCCTTTGGAGTAGTTGAGGTAAAGCTTGCCGTCGACGATGCGCCAGGCCTCCGGCGTGATCGAAGCGGTGTAGCCTTGGGAGACGGCCCAGGCGCAATAGCCGCCATATTGCGGCGCGTAAGCGGTCGGATCGGCCTCGAAGGCGGCCTTGTTTTCGGCCGAGGCGAAGCGCCAGGTCGCGCCGTTCCACTCCAGCTCGTGATCGCTCGAGCCGTCGACGGGGCGGCCCTCCTTAAAGTAAGCGACCGGGTCCGCGCCGCGGATCGCGACGCCCCAGGAGGTGAAGACCGGCTTTTCATCGGCGGCGGCGATTTGGGGCGCGAGCGCCAGCGCCGCCGCGCCGCCGCTCAAGGCGACGAGCAGGCCACGGCGCGACAGGGCGGCGTCAGGGGCGAGTTTGGTCATAGGCGAGGGCTCTCCTGCTGTGGTTCAGGCCTGCGGCGGTGCCGGTGGGTTCGGTTCGGCGTCAGGCCCGCGTTCATGAAGCGGCGATGCTGTCGAATGCGTCGCCGCGTCGCAGGAGATGCGCCCGCCATCGCGCGTCGCCAAGAGCCCTCACGCCGAACTCACGGGGATCTCAGACGCCGTGAGCGCCGGCCGCGGCCTTTGCGATCGCGGATCATCGCGCCGCGGCGGGCGGGCCGCCTCACATTTCCTGGAGCGCGGCGGCGAGATGGCCAGAGACGGTCTCAAGCAGCGCCGTCGCCGCGGCGGAGCGGAAGCGGCTGGGCGACCAATGGATGTTGACCGGCGCGTCGCCTTCGACCCATTCGCCCGCGACGCTGACGAGAAGGCCTTCTTCGACCAAGGGCGCGATCCTCCAAGTGGGCAGCAGGCCGAGCCCGGCGCCCGCCAAGGTGAGATCCAACGCCGCTTCGAGATCATCGAAACTGGCGATCGGCTCGAAGCCGACCTCCAGCGTTTCGCTATTGCGCCCGAAGAACCGCAAGGCCTCAGGCTGCGCGCCGACCATGTGGATCAGGCCCGCGCCCTCCAGCGCGAGCGGCTCGCAGCGGGCGATGGCGACGCCGCGCTCAAAACCGATCCGCTCCGCGGCCTCGGGCGAGGCGCAGAGCGCGCGGCGCGTGCGGGCGATCTCGCGGCTCGCCTCTCCCGGACCGACCGGATGCTTGCCGGCGCGGATGGCGAAATCGCAGCCGTCGGCTTTCAGCTCGGCGGCGCCGTCGCTGACATCCTCGAACCGCAGATCCACGCGCACATCCGGATGCTGCGCCATGAAATCGGCGATGATCGGCGGCAGAAACGCGGCGCCGAGCGAGCGGCAGCTCACCACGCGCACCCGGCCCGAAAGCGCGCCGGCCTCGGCGCCGAGCTGCACGCGCACAAGCTCCGTCAGCCCCTCCCAGCGCGCGGCGAGCTCCCGCGCTTCGGGCAGCACTTGCGCGCCCACGGCGGTGAGGCTCAGCCCTTGCGGCCCGCGCTCGACCAGCTTGGCGCCGAGCATGCCTTCGAGCTGCTGCAGCCGGCGCGAGACCGTGGGCTGCGTCGCGCCGATGCCGCGCGCCGCAGCGCCGATGCCGCCCGCGTCGACGATGGCGATGAAGGTCTCGACGAGATCGAGCCGGTCTCCGGTGACGGCGAGGGTGCGGTTGCTCATGGCGGCGGGCTCTTGCTCTCACGGCTCGGTCGGGTGGCCCCTGATCGGTCAGAGGGCGCATTGTCGGGTCAGAGGGCGCATGGCTCCGTCAGAAAGCGCATGGCTCGGTCAGAGAGCGCATGGCGACGCTGACGCGCGCTTCGCGCTGCTGCGTCTAAGCGAGGCCTAGCGCACCCTTACCGCCTCACCTAGCGCATATTTTGGAGAGGAAAGCCAGACTTCTCTAAATGTTGAGTGTTGTCAGCGCGGCGGCCCGGCAAGCCATGGCGTCGCAGGCGCCGCCGCGCTATAGCGTTGCGATGAACAAAGACGAAAACCCCGCCCTGAGCGACTCGGTTGTCGCGGAGGGCGCCCGCCGCCCGCCGCCGAAAATCGGCATGGTGTCCCTTGGATGTCCCAAAGCGCTGGTGGACAGCGAGCGGATCCTCTCGCGCCTGCGCGCCGAGGGCTATGTGTTCGCGCCCGATTACGCCGGCGCCGAGGCGGTGATCGTGAACACCTGCGGCTTTCTCGACAGCGCCAAAGAGGAGAGCCTCGACGCCATCGGCGAAGCGATCGCGGAGAACGGGCGCGTGATCGTGACCGGCTGCCTCGGCGAGGAGGCGGAGACGATCCGCAAGGCGCATCCGAACGTGCTCGCGGTCACCGGCAGCCAGGCCTATGAGGCGGTGGTCGCCGCGGTGCGGGAGGCGGCGCCGATCCCGGCCGATCCTTTCACCGACCTCGCGCCCCGCGCCGAGCCGGGCGAGGCCTCCGCCGTGCGGCTCACGCCGCGGCATTACGCGTATCTCAAGATCTCCGAAGGCTGCGACCATAAGTGCCGGTTCTGCATCATCCCAAGCATGCGCGGACGGCTCGCCTCGCGCAGCGCCGCGGATGTGGTCGCCGAAGGCGCGCGCTTGGTGCGCGCCGGCGTGCGCGAGCTCTTGGTGATCAGCCAAGACACCTCCGCCTACGGAAAGGACCTCGGCTACGCCGCCAGCGCCTTCCGCGGCGCCGAGATCCGCGCCCATATCGTGGATCTCGCCCGCGCGCTCGGCGGCCTGCGCGATGAGATGGAGCGCCCGCCTTGGGTGCGGCTCCACTACGTATACCCGTATCCCCATGTGGACGACCTCATTCCGTTGATGAGCGACGGCGCGGTGCTGCCTTATCTCGACATCCCGTTCCAGCATGCGAGCCCGAAGGTCCTGAAATCGATGCGCCGGCCTGCGGATGAAGCCAAAACGCTCGACCGGATCGCGGCTTGGCGCGCGGCGCAGCCCGATCTCGCCTTGCGCTCCACCTTCATCGTCGGCTTTCCCGGAGAGACCGAGGCCGATTTCGAGCATCTCCTCTCCTGGCTGACCGAGGCCGGGATCGACCGGGTGGGCTGCTTCAAATACGAGAACGTCGCCGGCGCCGCCGCGGCCGAGCTGCCGGATCACGTGCCTGAGCCGCTGAAGCAGGAGCGCTGGGAGCGGTTGATGGCGCATGCGCGCGCGCTCAGCGAAGCGCGGCTGAAGGCAAAGATCGGCCGCACTCTGGACGTGATCATCGATGATGTCGACGAAGAGGGCGCGAGCGGGCGCAGCCGCTATGACGCGCCGGAGGTGGACGGCGCTGTCTTCATCGACAGCGACTATGAGGATTTGAGCCCAGGCGACGTCGTCTCAGTCGAGATCGACGAGGCCAGCGATTACGATCTGTGGGGCGGCCGCGTCGCCTGAGGCCGCTCAGCGCGCATAGGGCTTGCGCGGTGGCGCAGGGCGCGGAAGGAAGACCGAGCAATGCATGGCGCAGGGGAGCGCCGCTCGGAGGGGGAGTCATCAGCCATGTCGGACCAGCCGAAGGACAGCCAACCCGCTCAGCCGCTCGAGGGCGATCCGCTCGCCGCGGCGCAGCCGAGGGTCGGCTTTTTCAGCCGCTTCACGCGCACGACGGTGATGACGCGCGACGGGCTGCGCGACGCCTCGCATGTTCTGAACGTGATCCGAGCGCCGTTGGCGGTGTCGCTGCTCGGCGTTCTGGTGTTCGGGTTTCTCGGCCAGATCTACGAAATCTATCGCCTCTTCGCCGAAGATTTCTCGATCGACCAAGGCTTCACCTTCGACAATCTGCGCTTCTTCCTGTTCCTGCTGTCGCTCCACGTCGTCTGCTACGTGCTGTGGTATGTCGCGCGCGTGCTGACGCTCGCCGATCCCAAAGCGCGCGGCGCGCTCATGGGCTCGACCAGAGCCGCCTCCCGCGTCGCGCGCTGGGCGCCGCGCGTCATCGGCGCCGCGCCGGCCTTCGCCGCCGCGATCGGGCTCGCGAGCGCGGAGGCGCTCCGCGAGGGCGCCGGAGCGACGCCGGGCCTCTACGGCGCGGCGGCCATCGCCTTTTTGATCGGTGTGATGCGGCTCTGGTCGAGCTGGGTGCGCACCCGCGCGCGGGAGCAGCGCTATGACGATCTCTCGCGCAGCGCCTTTCGCGTGGATCTGCGCGTCCTTATGGCGGTGATCCTGATCGGCGGCATCGCCTTTCTGATGAGCCAACCGGTCGAGCTGACGCAGACCATCGGCGCGCTCACGATCATCTGCTTCTTCATGATCGCGCTGGTGTTCGGCTGGGCGCAGCTGACCTTTGTGAATGATCGCTACGCCATTCCGGCGCTCACCCTGCTGATCGGCGCCGGCGTGGTCTGGGCGGCGCTCGACTGGAACGACAATCATTTCGTGCGCGAGCTGCCGCCCGACGCCGACGCCGCGGCGGTGCAGGCGGCGCGCGACGCGGCGCAGGTCTATGGACCGCGCAAGCCGCTCTCGGTCCGCGCCGCGTTTGAGCAGTGGCTCGAGAGCCGCGCCAACAAGCCGGCCTATGACGCGGCCGGCGAGCGCTATCCGGTTTACATCGTCGCGGCGCAGGGCGGCGGCCTTTACGCGGCGTATCAAAGCGCGATGTTCCTGGCGCGCCTGCAGGATGAATGCCCGACCTTCGCGCAGCACGTCTTCGCCATCTCCGGCGTCTCCGGCGGCGCGGTGGGCGCGGCGACGTTCACGTCCCTCGCGCTCGAGCATGCGCGTAATCAGCCGATCGAGAGCGTGGATGAGCCTTGCGGCGTCGCCGAGCTCGGCCCAGACGGCGCGCCCGTGAGCTTCGTCGAGAAAACCGAGACGATGCTGAGCCAGGATTTCCTGTCGCCGGTCGTCTCAGGCATGCTGTTCGGCGATTTCACGGCGCGCTTCTCGCCAGTGCCGATCCCGGCCTTCGACCGCGCGCGCGCGCTTGAAGGCGCGTTCGAGACCGCTTGGTCGCGGGCCCATCCGCAGGTCGGCGATTACGTGACGCCGAACCGGCTCGAGGAAGGGATCCTCAGCTATTGGGATCCGACCGGCGCGGCGCCGGCGGTTCTGTTCAACGCCACTGAGGTCGAGACCGGACGGCGCATGATCCTCTCGCCGATCGAGCGCGTGAACAGCACGCTGCGTACTTATGCGGCGGCGGCCGAGCCGCGGGTCGACGGCTCGATCCCGGATATGAGATCGGA
>JBCBCG010000048.1:0-21973 GCA_038530925.1 Pseudomonadota bacterium | reverse complement strand
TTGCGTCGCTCCATCGGACACTCCTCTCTTGGCTCGAAAGCCGTAGCATGGGTGTCCACCAGACCGGGGCACGTTCAGAGGATGCGCGCGGGTGGCGGTCCGTGAGACGCCTAACACCAGCGCCATGGCGTTGGGTCGGCGATCGTCGCTCCCCTCACCGCAGCGATCACGGTCTCAGAGAAACCTATGGAGGACCGCGCGGCGAAAGCGGGTCTCCTCCGCCTCCGGTTCGGGGCTAAGGCCGGCGGCCGGCAAGCCGACGAGAGACGTCATTCTCGTGCCCGCGACGGCGCGTCCCGGTCGCATCCCCGCTCGCGGTCAAGATCAGCGCGACCGCCTCAGCAATGCGCTTTGCTCCACCGGATGAGCAGCTTCTTCTCGATGTCGCGCGCGCGGGCGAGCCAACCGCCGGCGCCGCGCGGACGCCCGCCGCTCGCCGGGTCGTATTTCGCATCGAACGCGGCGCGCCCTTCGATATCGGAATGAAGATAGGCGAAGGCGAGCCGGCGACCGGACGGGCATTGCAGATAACCGGCGAGACCGCGGCCGTAATAGACCGTGCCGGTTTTGGCGCGGACCACCACCCCTTTCGGCGCGCCGCGCAGCCGATAGCGCGGCAAGAGCTCGAAGAACGCGTCAAAGCTCTCTTTATTGCGCGCAGCCTCGATCAGGATCGCCGCCATCGCCCGCGGCGTCAGCCGGCTCTCAACGGAAAGCCCGGAGTGGTTGCGGAACATCGACGGCGCCGCATCCGCCTCCGCCGTGGAGCCGAGGATGCCGAAACGCGTATCCGCCCAGCTCGACATAAGCGCGCTGGAGCGCTCGAGCTCGAGCCGTTCAAGACCGCGCGCCCGGCTCGCGGCCAGGCCCACCGCCTCGGCGGTCAGGTTCGTCGAAAACCTCAGCATGCCGCGCAGGATGTCCGGCAGAGGCCGGCTGAGATGCGTCGCCAGCGGCTGCGCGCTCGCCGGAGCGGCGCGGCGCTGCGGCGGCGGCAGGCTGACGCCGGCCTGATGCGCTTTTTCTTGGAACACCGCCGCTGCGAAAGCGCCCGGCCGGCGCACCGGCATCCAACGCCCGCCCCGGCTGTTCAGGAGCCGCGCCGAGATGCGCCAAAGCTCGCGCGCGCCCTCGCGCAGCCCTGGCCCGACGATGCGCGGCGCGAGGCTCCAGGAAAACCCTGTCGCGGCGGCCCCCGAGGGCACGGCGACAGCGGCGACATGGTCGATCTCAAGCGCGTTCTTCGACGCTGAAGACCGCACGTCGATCTGGTGGCGCCCGTCCTGCAACCGCGTCCAAAGCACACGCACGCGGTTGAAATTCAACATTAATCCGCTCAGCGCCGGATTGTAGGAGGCTTGCGGCGGCTGGCTGGGCGTAATCGCCTCCATCCGCGGCAGCGCCGTGTCGTCATAGAAGAAACGACCATCCACGCGGATGAGACCCGCCTGCGCCGCCGCCTCGGCGAGTTCGCCGAGATCGCGGATGTCGAGCGTCGGATCGCCGCCGCCGACGAGATAGAGATCGCCCTTCAACACCCCGCCTGACAGCGCCCCATCCATCACAAGCCGCGTCTCGAACCGATGCTCTGGCCCGAGCGCGTCGAGCGCGTAGAGCGCGGTCGGCGCTTTGGCGACGGAGGCCGGGATCATGCGCTCATCGGCGAAGCGGCGTTCGAGAATGGCGCTGCGCCGCGGATCGGCGAGGACGAAGCCGACCTTCCCGGAGCGCGGCTTGACGGGCGAGCCGGCGTCGCGGCCGGCGGCGTCGCTCAGGCGGCGCCCGGCGAAGGCGCGGCGAATGGCGCTCGCGACCTCGCCATCGCTGACGGGCGTCGGACGCTCGGCGGAGAAGCCGCCGATCACGAGCTGCTCGAGGCGCTGGGCGAGCGGCGTCGGCGCGGCGGTCTCGCGCGGGGCGGCCTCGGCGAGCGCGGCGCGGCTGCGCGGCGCAAGCTCGGGCAAGGGCGCGGCGGCGGGCGCTTTGGCGGCGGCGGCCGGCGCGGCGCAAATGCCGAGCAAGAGCGCGCAAGCAGCGGCCCGCGCCGCTGCGCCCGCTCCGCTCCGGCCCGCTCGACCCCGTGATTTTTGCGGCGCATAGCGGCTCATCGCGCGCTCCCCCCAGCGGCCGACCCATCCACTCAGCACGCAAGGCTAGTGCGGATCGGCGCCGCGGGAAAGAGCCGCGCCGCCGCTGCGGCGCCGCTAACATGGTGAAAGCGCTGCGCTAAGGCTTCTCGGCCTCAGGGCCACCGGCCGGCGGCGCGCAGCGCGGTCGAGGAGACCGACGACATTGGACCGGTGACCAGGCTCCAGGCCGGCGCCGCCCGGAACGGCAAGGCGGCCGCCGCGGCGCTGTCCACGCGCCACGGCGCGAAGCGCTGCGCCGCCGGCGCAAGGCCCGCATGCAGCTGCGCGCCCGGCCGCGCCAGAACCCCGATGGGCACGGTCTGCATGATCCAGTCCCAATGCTCCCACCGGTGAAAGCCGACGAGATTGTCGGCGCCCATCAACCACACAAACCGCGCCGTAGGATAAAGCCGCATCAGCTGCGACAGCGTGTCGGCGGTGAAACGGACGCCGAGCCGGCTTTCGATGTCGGTCACGGCGACGCGGGGATGGCGCATGATCTCGCGGCAGGCCTGCATCCGCCGCTCAAGATCGGCGGGCCCGCGCGCCTTCAGAGGGTTGCCAGGCGAGACGAGCCACCACACGCGATCGAGCGCCATGCGCCGGAGCGCGATCCGCGTGATATGGACATGGCCCTCATGCGGCGGATCGAACGAGCCGCCGAGCAAACCGATCCGCAGCCCCGGCGCCGCCGGCGGTCCCAGCCGCATCCCATTTCCTTTCGCCCGGAGCATCCTCTGGCCGCGCCAGAGCTGGCGTCGACGCGTTGTTTCCGTTTGTCAGACGAAAGAAATAACGAGAGGTCAACGTCTGAGCGTCCGCGCTCGCCCCCACCAACAGCCGAGGCGCGCTCCTTTAGAGAAACTTTTTTTTCGCCCAGCCAATGAAGCTGTCATCATCCGCGGCCTGAAATGCGTGATCCTTCGCGTAAAAGAAATGGACCCCGCAAACTTCAGGATTATCAACGATCTCCTCAAATGGAGTTTCGGATCTATAGAGACGATCGTCGTACATAAGAGGCCAATAAAACCTCTGATATGGCTGCACTTGATCGTACAGGTTATATTTCATGATGAAATAGTATATCGCACTCCGGCCCCAATGGTGCTTTGGATACGCCAAATGCGGCATTTCGCGGCCTCCAAAAGCTTGGCTTAGTTTCATCTTGTAGGTGGTGCTTATGCTCCAAGGCGGCGTATCGCGCGCGCGGAACGAGCGAACAATACGCTCAAGCATTTCAAAATCTGGCGGAACCCACAAAATCGCGTTGCAGATCAAACCATTGCTTTCGCGCCCGATGAGGATGTCGCGCGCTTTGGGCAAGGGTCGGAGCATCAAATAATCCGCATCGCTCCACGGACCAAGATCTTTCGCCAGCATGGCCAACCGGAAGATGTTGGCGCGCGTCGCAGGCTTTTTATCGAGCGATGGAGCGTCGTCGAAGAGCCACGAACGCGGCATCACCTCGGCCGCGTCCCGCACGAAAACGCCGTTGGGCAGATTTTCGACTGGCGCATAGGAAAACAGCTCAACCCGATAGCCGAGCGCCAACCAAGAGCGCAGGCACATACTGTGAAAATCCGGCAGACGCGGCCCGATCCAAAAAGTGCGGACAGCTTCGAACTCGGTCTTTTGCACGCGCGGCTGGTGCGCGCGCCTGGTGAGCGCTTCCCAATTCGCCAGAAGCCTAGGCGCGACTTCTTTCACATGAGACTGGATCTTCATGGCGTCACTCTCGTTGCGGAAACCGACTTGCGGCGTATTCCGCGTCTGACGCGCAAAGAGCATTCCGGTCAAGCGCCGAGCGCCGCGAGCGGATCCACCCTACGATCAGGGACGCGCCGATTGCGCGACGTCGCCGCTCTCGCTAAAACGCGGGCGATTCATCTCCCAGAACAGCGGACCTCTCACGCCGATGGCCAAAGAAAAATTCGTCTACTACATGGATGGCGTCTCGAAGACCTATGCCGGCGGCAAGAAGGTGTTCGATAATGTGCGCTTGTTTTTCTATCCAGGCGCGAAGATCGGCGTGATCGGCGTCAATGGCGCCGGTAAGTCGACGCTGCTGCGCATCATGTCGGGACAAGACAAGGACTTCACCGGCGAGGCCTGGGCGGCGGACGGCGCGCGCGTCGGCTATCTGCCGCAGGAGCCGCAGCTCGACGAGACCAAGAAAGTGCGCGAGAATGTGATGCTTGGCGTCGCTGATAAGCTCGCCAAGGTGCAGGCCTTCAACGACATCTCCATGAAGATGGCCGAGGAGTACTCGGACGAGCTGATGGAGGAGATGACGAAGCTCCAGGACGAGATCGACGCCGAAGGGCTCTGGGATCTCGACGCGCAGGTCGATGTCGCGATGGAGGCTCTGCGCTGCCCGCCCGACGACTGGGAGGTGCCAAATCTCTCAGGCGGCGAGAAGCGCCGCGTCGCGCTCTGCAAGCTTTTGCTCGAGAAGCCGGACATGCTCCTGCTCGATGAGCCGACCAACCATCTCGACGCCGAGACGATCGCCTGGCTGCAAAAGCATCTTCAAGACTACGCCGGCGCGGTGCTGCTGATCACGCACGACCGCTATTTCCTCGATAGCATCACCGGCTGGATCCTGGAGCTCGATCGCGGCCGCGGCATTCCATATGAAGGCAATTATTCGGCCTGGATGGAGCAGAAGGCCAAGCGGCTCGAGCAAGAGGAGCGCGAAGACGCCAGCCGCAAGAAGGTGATCGAGCGCGAACTTGAATGGGTGCGGCAAGGGGCCAAAGCGCGCCAGGCGAAATCGAAAGCGCGCCTCAAAGCTTACGACGAGATGGCGAGCCAGTCCGAGCGCGAGCGGGTCGGCAAAGCGCAGATCATCATTCCGCATGGGCCGCGGCTCGGCGGCAAAGTGATCGAGGCGGTCGGCCTCAAGAAAGCCTATGGCGACAAGCTTTTGTTCGAAGATCTCAGCTTCACGCTGCCGCCGGGCGGCATCGTCGGCGTGATCGGTCCGAACGGCGCGGGCAAATCCACGCTCTTCCGCATGATCGTCGGGCAAGAGCGGCCCGATGAGGGCGACATCACGCTCGGCGACACCGTCGAGCTCGGCTATGTCGATCAGAGCCGCGACGCGCTCGATGCGGGTAAAACGGTGTTCGAGGAGATCGCCGAAGGGCTCGACGTCATCACGCTCGGCGATGCGGAGATGAACAGCCGCCGCTATGTGGGCGCGTTCAACTTCAAGGGGGGCGATCAGCAGAAAAAGGTGGGCCTGCTCTCCGGCGGCGAGCGCAACCGCGTGCATATGGCCAAGCTGCTGCGCTCAGGCGGCAATGTGATCCTGCTCGATGAGCCGACCAACGATCTCGATGTCGAGACGCTGCGCGCGCTCGAAGACGCGCTCCTGAATTTCGCCGGCTGCGCCGTGGTGATCAGCCACGATCGCTGGTTCCTCGACCGGATCTGCACCCACATCCTCGCCTTTGAAGGCGACAGCCATGTGGAGTGGTTCGAGGGCGATTTCACCGCCTATGAGGAAGACAAGATCCGACGTCTGGGCCCGGACAGCGTCGAGCCGAAACGGATCAAATACAAAAAATTCGCGCGCGCGTAGCCGCCGGACCGAAAGGGCGAAGCATGGAGGAGACACTCGAAGGCGGCTGCCTCTGCGGCGCGGTGCGCTTTGTCGCGACGGGCGCGCCTTATCGGGTCGGACTTTGCCACTGCGTCGATTGCCGCAAGCATCACGGCGCGCTCTTCCACGCCTCGGCGGTGTTTCCAGAGGCGTCGGTGCGGGTGACGGGAGAGACGAAGGCCTATCAGGGCCGGCATTTTTGCCCGCGCTGCGGCTCTTCGGTCTTCTCGCGTTCCGGCGATGAGATCGAAGTGCATCTCGGCGCGCTCGATGCGCCGGATCAGCTCGGGCCGAGCTATGAGCTTTGGACCATACGGCGCGAAGCCTGGCTGCCGCCCTTCCCGCTCGCAAAGCGCTATGAGCGGGACCGGACCGATGAGGGGCGATCAGAGCCGTAATGCGGCCGCAAGTCGGAGGGCGGTCATCGACGGAGGGGTCTTGGATCAGCGCGTCTCGATCATCACGCTGGGCGTGAGCGATCTCGCATCCAGCATCGCGTTTTATGAACGGCTTGGCTGGCGGCTTTCGACGCCGGAATTGACCGGCGTCGCCTTCTTTCAATGCCCGGGGATCGTCTTCGGGCTCTATCCGCGCGCCGCGCTGGCGGCGGATGCGGGCCTGGCGGAGGACGGCGCAGGCGCGGGCTTCGGCGGCTTCAGCCTCGCTTACAACACGCGCGCGAAAGAGGATGTTGACGCGCTGCTGGCTGAGGCGACGCTGGCTGGCGCGCGGATCACGAAGCCTGCGCAGGACGCGTTTTGGGGCGGTTATCACGGCTACTTCGCGGATCCGGACGGGCATCTCTGGGAAGTCGCGTGGAACCCGGGGCTGGTGATCGAGGCGGACGGCTCCGCGCGGATCATGGCGCCAAACGCGTGAGGCGCGCGGCGCTGTGTTCGTCACGAAAAAAACGGCGCCGGGCCGGGCGCCCGAATTAAGCGCTTGCGCTCCGAAGAATCTGACGAAACGTTGAGCGGCGGGAAGGGCTTGCCCCCTTGCGCAGCAACGGAGCCTTTATGGCGAACGGCACCACCAGCGTCGCAGATACAACTGTGGCGAAATCCGCCCCGTCGGACACGCCCCAGAAACCGGCGACGCCCGATGCGGCCGCGCCAGTTCTCTCCCTGACCGGCATCCGAAAATGGTTCGGCGCGCTGGAGGTGCTCAAAGGCGTCGACCTCGAAGCGCGGCAAGGCGAGGTGGTGGCGCTGATCGGCTCTTCGGGCTCGGGAAAATCGACGCTTTTGCGCTGTTCGAACTTGCTGGAGACGCCGCAAGAAGGCGAAATCCTGTTCCAGGGCGAGCCGATCCGCTGGCGTGGGCGCGGGCCGAACCGCCAGCCCGGCGACGCGGCGCAGCTTCGGCGCATCCGCACCAACCTCTCCATGGTGTTCCAGCAGTTCAATCTCTGGTCGCATCTGACGATCCTGGAGAATGTCTGCGAAGCGCCGAAATGCGTGCTGGGCAAAGAAGTCGACGCTGCGGAGACGCTGGGGCGCGCGCTGCTGGCGAAGGTCGGCATCGGCGACAAATGCGATTTTTATCCAACGCAGCTCTCGGGCGGACAGCAACAGCGCGCGGCGATCGCGCGGGCGCTGGCGATGGAGCCGGCGGCGATGCTGTTCGATGAGCCGACCAGCGCGCTCGATCCTGAGCTCGAGCAAGAGGTGATCCGCGTGATCCGCGGCCTCGCCGAAGAAGGGCGCACCATGCTGCTGGTGACGCATGACATGAACATGGCCCGCGATCTGGCGAGCCGCGTCGTGTTCCTGCATGGCGGGAAGATCGAGGAAGCGGGCCCGCCCGCGGAGATTTTCGGCGACCCCAAATCGCCGCGATTGCGCCAGTTTCTGAGCGCAACCACAGCCTGAGCGCGTCGACAGACGCGCCACAACCCCTGAACAGACAGGAGTTTAGAGATGACAACCAAGAGATTTGCGATCGCGCTCGCCGCGGCGGCGCTGCTTGCGGCGCCGATTGGCGCGGCGGCCGACACTGTGCGCATGGGCACCGAGGGCGCCTACCCTCCCTACAACTTCATCAATGACGACGGCGAGATCGACGGCTTTGAGCGCGAGCTTGGCGATAAAATCTGCGAACTCGCCGCGCTCGACTGCACCTGGGTCAAGAACGACTGGGACAGCATCATTCCGAACCTCGTCTCCGGCAATTACGACACCATCATCGCCGGCATGAGCATCACCGCGGAGCGCGATGAGGTGATCGACTTCACCGCCGCCTACATGCCGCCCGACCCAAGCTCCTATGTCGCGCTGGCCGGCGCGGAGGAGACGGTGACGCTTGGCGTCGTCGCGGCGCAGACCAACACCATTCAGGCCGGCTATGTCGCCGAAAGCGGCGCCACGCTGCTCGAGTTCGCGACGCCGGACGAGACGATCGCCGCAGTGCGTGCTGGCGAAGTGGACGCGGTTCTGGCCGATCGCGACTTTCTGGCGGCGCAAGTCGCTGAGAGCGGCGGCGAGCTGATCTTCGTGGGCGAGGATGTGATGTTGGGCGACGGCATCGGCATCGGCGTGCGCGAGTCGGACACCGAGCTGAAAGCCAAGCTCGACGCCGCGATCGCGACGCTGAAGGCCGACGGCTCGCTGACGGCGATGATCAAGAAGTGGTTCGAGCGCGACGTCGTGTTCGAATAAGCGCGACGCCTTGTTGAAGCCGGCGCGGGCGCGCCGGCTTCTCGACCCAAAGCGCGCCTCGCCGCGCCATCGATCAGGAGCGCCGCCGCATGTTCGAGGCCTGCGCCGATCCGACGTTGCTCGGCGATGCGATGTGGATGGCGTGCTATCTGACGACGCCGAAACACCAGCTCTTCTATTGGAGCTTCGGCACGGTTTTGCTGCTGCTGGCGCTCGTCGCGCCGCTGATCATGGCGCTCGGCTTTCTGGGCGCGCTCGCGAAGCGCTCCTCGCTCTGGCCGCTGCGCCGCTTCGGCGACGCCTACACCGCGATGGTGCGCGGCATTCCTGACATTATTTTCTTCCTCTTCGTGCCGATCGCGCTTGATCAAGGCATCGAATATCTGCGTCACGTGACCCTTTGTCCCGAATGGACCGAAGCCGTTTATCAAGGCAACGACTTCGTCGTCTGCGATGCGGCCAAAGCGCCGCTCTCCACCGCCGCGCCTTGGGTGCACACCACTTACAATTTCACGCTGGCTCTGGTCGCCTTCGCCATCGTCTTCGGCGCCTTCGCGGCGAACATCATCGATGGCGCGCTGAAAGCGGTGCCGAAAGGACAGCTTGAGACCGCGGCGGCCTATGGCATGACGCCTTCGCAGAGCTTCTGGCGCATCCAGACGCCGCAAATGTGGGTCTACGCGCTGCCGGGCCTCTCCAATCTCTGGATGATCCTGGTGAAAGCGACGCCGCTTCTGTTCCTGCTCGGCGTCGAGGACATCGTGTATTGGGCCCGTGAGCTTGGCGGATCGAAAACCGACCGCTTCTCCGCCTATCCGCATCCGGATTGGCGGATGTGGTACTTCCTAGGATTGCTCGTCTTCTATCTTACGCTGACCTGGGTGAGCGAGATGGTCTTGGGCCGGGTCCAGCGCAGCGTCGCGCGCGGACAGGCGAGCGCCGCCGGCGCCGCAGCAGGAGGGCTCGGCCGATGAGCTGCGCAGAGGCGTTCGCCGATTACGGCTTGCGCTCGCTGGGGATTGGCGAGCGTCTCTTGCCGCGAAGCGACATCACGATCTGCGAGCAAGTCGCGCTGATCAGCGGCGGCATGATCTGGAACATCTACTTCGCCGTCGTGGCGCTCGCGCTTGGATTTGTCTTCGCGACGGCGCTGGCGCTGATGAAGGCGAGCCAAAGCCGCGCGCTCCGCGCCCCGGCGACCGCGTTCATCTTCCTCTTCCGCGGCTCGCCGCTCTTTATTCAGTTCTTCTTCGCTTATGAGCTGTTCGTGCTGCTGCCCAAAGTCGGGTTCAGCTTCGATCTCGGTTTTGTCGCGATCGGGCTCGACACCGGCTGGTTCACCCGCGCATGGGCCGGCGCGCTGGTGGTGCTGTTCCTGAACACCAGCGCCTACTCGGCAGAGATCTTCTATGGCGCGCTCCGCTCGGTGCCGCGCGGTGATCTCGAAGCGGCGGACGCTTACGGCATGAGCGGCTGGAAGCGGTTTCGCCGGATCGTGTGGCCGACCATGCTGCGGCTCGGCTGGCCGGCTTACACCAATGAGGCGGTGTTCCTGTTCCACGCCACCGCGCTGGTCTATTTCTCCGGCTTTCCCGCCCGGCGCCAGGAGGGCGACGCGCTCTACTACGCCAACTATCTGGTCGAGAAGACCTTCAACCCCTTCGTCGCCTACCCCATCGCCGCCGGGCTCTTCATCCTGGCGACGCTGGTGATCCTGGGCGTCTTCGGCGCGGTCAACCGGCGGCTCAACCGCCATCTGGCGCCGGCGGCGCGGCCGCGCCTGGCGTGGAGGCCGGTTTGGATCCGGTAAGGCCCCGCCGCTTGATCTAGAGCGCAGCACACTCTGAGCCGCATGATGTTGTGGCGCACCCCAGCATTTAGGTTGCCTCAAACGGCACCGTCGCGTATCCATGCCTCACTCTCACGGGATTGCTCCAGGCTTCGCGCTGGGAGCGGGACAAGGGATGCGCGGCATGGGTGTCAAAGAGCTTTTCCGAACAAGGCGGAGCGGCGGCGCGAGAGGCGCGGCGCTGGCGTCCGCCGCCGCGCTGCTGAGCGCTGCGCTGACCCTCGGCGCGGGAGGGCTCGCCGACGCGGACGAGTTGGCGGCTCTCTCCGAGGAGGAAGCCGCGGCGACGCGCGCGCGGCTGGAGGCGAAGCTGCGCGCGCTCGAAGACGAAGGCGACGCGCTGGGCGCGGAGAACGGCCAACCCGGCGGCGGCGCGGCGGAGGCGACTGTCGCCGCACCGCCGCCTGCGCCTTATCCTGGGCGCTGCGGCGAGGTGACGATCGCCGCGTTCTCCTGGCCGACAGCGCGCCTCAGCGCGCAGATTGTCGAAACGGCGCTTACCGATGTGTTCGGCTGCGCCGTGCGGCGCGCGCCCGCCGATCCCGGCCGCGCCGCCGCCGCCGTCGCCCGCTCGAACGCCGCGCTTGAGGCGACGGCGACAGACGCGCCGGCGTCCTTCGTGATCGCGCTCGATCTGGCGCCGATCGCGCCGCAAGGCGCGGCGCTGGGCGCGGAGATCTATCAAGGGCGGGAAAGCGCGGGCTGGTTCATCCCCGATTGGTTCGCCGCCGCCCATCCCGACGTTCGGTCGCTCGAAGACCTTAAAGCCGCGGCGAAATCCTTCCGCGCGCGCGGCGCGGAGCGGCCGAAGCTTCACATCTGTCCGCCCGCCTGGCCCTGCCACGCCGATGATCGGGCGCTGATCGAGACGCTTGGGCTTGCGGAGGCCTTCGACATCGTCACGCCGGCCTCGGGCGATGCGCTGAGCGCTTCGATGCGCGCGGCTTGGCGCGCGCGCCAGCCATGGCTCGGCGCCGCGTGGACGCCCTCGGCCGCGGTGGCCGAGCATCCGATGGTCAAGCTGCGCGCCGGCGCGCTGCAACTCTGCCGTTTCGAGCCGAGCGGCTTTGAACCGGCCGAGCGCCCGGAGCGCCGCTGCGCCGCGCCGCATCAGACCGAGCCGCGCAGTCTCCTGTTCCCTGAGGGGTTGGAGACGCGGTTCCCGGAGCTGGCGGCGTTTCTGCGCGCGGTCTCGGCGCCGCCGGAGCGGATCATGGAGGGCGTCGCCTGGCGCGCCGAGACGAACGCCGCGCTAGAGCACGCTGCGGCGCGGCTCCTAGAGCGACATCCGCAGATTTGGCGCGACTGGTTCGAGCCGCCGGCGCAGCGCGCCTTCGCCTACGCCGTCAAGAGCCGTGTCGAAGCGGCGCGCGCCGCCGCGGAGGAAGAGCGCTCGCGCATCAGCGCCGTGTCGTTCGATGCGATGCGCAGCGAGCCGCGCGATCCCGCGGAGGCGGAAGAGGCGGCGCAGTGACCGGGGGGCCGCCTCACTCGCGATCGAGCAGCCCGTCAACGAGCCAATTCGCCCACGCCTTGGTCTTCACTTCTTTATTCAGAGCCCTAAAATCGTAATCCCGGCGCGCCCAATCCATGAAACTCAACGTCTCGCCGCGCGCGGCGGCCTCCTCCTGCGCTTGGGCGAAGCGCTCGATGAACACATCGAGCACACCGGTTTTGCTTTGACGCACGTGACCAAATTTGAGCGAGAGCTGCCGCTTGGCCTCCGTCGCCGGCGCGCCGCGCAGAACCAAATAGAGCGCGCTCATCACGCCGGCCCGATCCGCGCCAGATTTGCAGTGAAACAGGGCGGGATATTCGATCCGGTCCAACAGCTCTTCGAGCGCCTCCAGCGTCTCAAGCGGCGGCGCTTGGCGCGACCAAAGGCGGATCTCCTCGTAAGCGAGCCCTTCGCGGGCGCAAGCCTCGCGCTCAAGCGGATACGAGCCGAACTCCCGCCCGCCGCGCAGATTGACGATGGTCTTCACGCCAAGGCGCGCCACGCGGCGAATATGGCGCGGGCCCGGCTGCGCCGAACGATAGGCCTGCGCGTCGATCCGCCAAAGATTGAGATAGGCGTAGCGAAAAAAGCCGTGATCGACGAAGAACATGCTCGCCCAGGCTTTGAAGCGCCCCATCGGCGTGTCGAGGCGGTGTGATTTCGAGCCCCAGCCCGGCGGTCCGACATCGGGCGTCCCTTTTGTCTCGGGCGGTGACAACGCCATATCGCTCATCAGGGCTTGACCTCTCGGGCCCCTGCGCTGACGGCTCTGGCCAGGCGGCGCGCGCCGGCCGAGCCGGCGGCGCTGTAGGAGCTTCATTTTCCCTTCGGGCGCGTATCGGGTTTCGCCGGGCCTGACAACCGCAGGGCCGGCCTGTGTTGTGACGGCGGCCGGCGGCGCATAAGCGAGATGACAGGCGAGGAGAGCGCATGCGCGACGATGAAGCGCGAGAGAAGAGCGAGGCGGAGGCGACGCGCGAAAGCCGCGCCGTGACGCAGACGCGCTTTCGCAAAGCGATGGCGCAATGGCCGGCGGGCGTTGCGGTGGTGACCGCCGATGACGGCGCGGCGGCGCATGGTCTAACAGTGTCGAGCTTCACCTCGGTCTCGCTCACCCCGCCGCAATGCCTAGTCTGCGTGAACCACGCCAGCCCGTTGCTGCCGATCCTGCGCCGGGCCGATCGCTTCGCGGCGCATCTCTTGACGGAGACGCAAGCGGAGCTGGCGATGGTGTTCGCGGGCTCGGATGCGGCGGCGCGGACGCGGGCGCTGCAGCGTCGCGCGGCGGAGCCGCCGCGGCTCGCGCGGTTCTTGATCCGGTTCGAGATGCGGCTGGCGGCGGAATGGCCCGCGGGCGATCATGCGGTGCTGCTCGGCGAAGCGACCGCGATCGAGCGCGGCGCGGCGGCGGCGCCCCTCGATCGATCAGGCCCTGTGGACGACTCAGAGCCCGCCGATGCGCGTCCCCTGACCTGGTGGCGCAGCGCATTGGGATCTCTCGCGCCGCGCGCACGCTCGCCCGAGGGGTGAAGGCGGCGCCTTTTCCACACGTCGTAAAATTTAAGAGGGCGCCTCAGCGCCTCTGACCCACAGGCCAAGCCGCCAGAATTAAACTGCAAAACAACATTCTAGCCAAAACGATCCCCTGAGCCGGCACGGATTGTCGCGCCCCGGTTGTCGTCCCTGCGCGTCCAAGGCGATTGCCCCACGGCGGATGCTTCGGCATAGGAGCCGCCTGGTCGCCGCGCGCCTGCGCCTCATGCGGTCAGCGCATATCGACGGGCGAAGGCGGGAGGATGAGCAGTGACGCTGGCGCATTGGCTTCATCGAACCGCGCAAGCGCATCCTCAGTCGCCGGCCGCGGCGCTCGGCCCGAAAACTGTCCGGCGCTATCGCGAGCTCGGCGCGGCGGCCGGCGCGCTCGCCACCTTCCTGCGGCGCAGCGGCGCGCGACGCGCGAAACCGATCGCGATCGTTTCGGAGAACCGCGCCGAAGTGATCGAAACGCTTTTCGCCTGCTGGTGGTGCGGCCTGACCGCGGCGCCGATCGATCCAACGCTGGGAGAGGCGGATCTGACGGCGGCCCTCGCTTACGCCGACGCCGAAATTTGCTTTGCGAGCCCGCGGGCCTCGGGCGCGGTGATGGGCGCGCGCGCGGGGCTCAAGCGGGTCATCGTCTATGACGGCCGCGAGTATCGCGCGGCGCTGAGCTGCGACGAGGCCAGCGGGCCTGCGCCCACCCCGACCAAACCAGCGGCCTGGCTCTCCTTCTCCGACCGCGAGCCGGGCCAACCGCCGCGCGCCGCGGTGCTGAGCCATGGCGCGCTGATGAATATGGCGCTCTCGCTCCTCGGCGAGGTCGATCCGGTCAAACCGCGCGACGCGCAGCTCCACGCGCTCCCTTGGTGGGGGCCGGCCGGCTTCGCGATGCTGCCGGCGCTCGCCCGCGGCGGCGTGAACGTGATGCCGGAGACGGGCGATTTCGACCCGGCGGAGCTGTTTGAGAACGCCTCGCGTTGGCGGCGCGCTTCGACCGTCGTCTCCGACCATCATTTGCGCAGCATGATCGATTGCCGCGCGAAAATGGCGCAAAACCACTTCCGCACCTTGGTGGTCAGCGGCGGCGGCGTCTCGCCGGAGCTGATCCAGGAAGGGCTGGCCAAATTCGGACCGCGGCTGGCGCGGATCTACGGCCAATGCGCCTTCCCGCTCGGGCTGACGCGGCTCAACGCCCATGACGTCTCCGCCCGCTCCGAGCCGTTTTGGGCGACGCGCATCCGCAGCGTCGGCCGCCCCTTTTTGCTGACGGAGATCGCGATCCGCGGCGAGAACAGCAACAGCGCGCTCGGCCCGGATCAAGTGGGGCGGATCTTCGCGCGTGGGCATCACGGGATGAAGGGCTACTGGCGCGATCGGCGCGGAAAGAGCGAACCGGGCGGCGGCGCGTGGCGCTTCACCGGCATGCTCGGTTCGATGGACGCCCATGGTTATCTCAGCGTGCTCGGCGATCCGGAGCATCTGTTGCACACGCGCGGCGGCGATCGCGCGCCGCCGGAGCAGCTGGAGAGCGCGCTCCTGGATGAGGGAGCGGCGGCGGATGTCGGCGCCACCACGCGGCGCAACGCGAACACGGGCGAGCCCGAGATCGTCGTGTTTTACCAGCGCCGCAAAATCGAAGAGACCCTGGCGTCGGAGGCGGAGGCGTTCGATGACGACGCGCTCCAAGACGCGGCGGAAAGCGAGGACGAGGCGGCTGATGCCGACGGGATCGGCGCTGATGAGACGGATCGTCCCGACGCCGCCTGCGACGAGACGGCGCGCGCGGATGATGCGGACGCGGAGGCGGGCCCACGGCCGGGCGCCCTCGCCGCGGCCTGGAAAGCGATGAGCGATGCGGCCATTCCCGCGCCGGAGCCCTTCGCGATCGCCGCGCGCTATGAGCTGGGCGCGCTGCCGCGCAGCGCGAATGGCCGCTTGCAGCGCGCCATGCTCGCCGCCATGGCCGCGGAGCGCGCGCGCCGCGAAGCGCCGCGCCGAGGCGGCGGCCGCGGCCGCGGCGCCGTCGCCTAACCGAGCGCTCGGCGCCGCGGCGACGCGGGTCGACAATCCCTGCGAGAGGCCTCCCCTGCGAGAGGCGTCCCTTGCGAGAGGCTGCGATGCGCCGATCGCCTCAAGAGATCCATGGTTCCGCCCTGAGACCGGCGCGCTGGCCGCAGAGGCTCGTCCACAGAGCAAATCGCGTTTCGAGCCCATTCCCTCAGCGCTCGAAACGCTCTACGCCTTGGCCTGAGGGATGATGGGGACTTCGCATGACAGCCTTTGAAACGGCGTCAACCTTGGCGCTGAGCGCGGCGGCGGCGCTCTCGATCGCCTTCGCGCCCGGACAGGCGTTCGCCCAAGCGGCCGATGTTTTGACGCCGCCGAGCAGCTTTGACGAAGCCTTCGTCGGCGCCAATCCTTTCGCTCGCACGCAAACCGTGATGGGCGGCGTCGGCCGCATCATCGTCGGCATGCGCCTCGGCGCGGCCTCTTCGGAGACGGCGATCGATCTAGCGGCGCTGCGCGTCGCGGTGCCGGACGGCGAGGGCGACAGGCTCTGCGTGACGCTCGCGACCAGCGACGGCAGCTATTCCGCGCGCTCAGAACACGCGCTCGAGGCGCGCTATGCGGCGCCGCCGCGGCTCGGGCTCGCGACGGATTACGCCGACGCGCTCTCCAGCTACGCCGAGACCGAACTCTTGGTGCAGGCCGAGCGCGCGGCGGATTGCGGCGCGGATGCGGGCGGCGTCGCGGCGCCGGCGGTGGCGACGGCCGGCGCCGGAGAGTTGGTGGTTTCGATCAATATCGGGCGCGGCCGGCCCACCGCCTGGCTCGAGATCGGCGACGCGCCGGCGACGGAAAAGGCCCGCTGCCGCCGCCAAGAGATGGTCGCCAAATCCCATGATTGCGCCATTCCCATCGCCGATCTCGCGCCAGGCGCATACGAGGTGGTGGTCGACACCGGCCGGCTCGACGGCCCGTCATTGACCGAAAGGATCGCGCTTGAGCTCCGGTGAGGCGACAGAGGCGAAGGCGCACGCGCCGGCGGCGCCGCCGCGCCGCGGATCGACCGCATCGATCATCGGGCGCATCTTTCTGCGCCTGACGCTCGGCGTCGCGCTCTCTTTCGCGACGCTTTTGGCGCTGATCGCCTCTCTCAGTCTTCTCGCCGAGCCGAGCACCCATTCGGTGATCCGCGCGCAAAGCGAAAAGGCGCGCTTCACCGTCGCGAGCGCCCAGCAATCGAGCTTCATGCTGGGCGGTTTCCGCATCTTCGGCGAAGATGATTACGACGGCCAATGCGTCGGCCAAGCGCTCGGGCCGAATTGGGCGCTTGAGCCGCAACTCGGCGTCGAGATGACCTACACGATCCTGCGCGACGGCCGGCTGCTGGTGGAGCTGCGCGGGTTCGAGGACGGGCGCGAAAGCGCCATCCTGCGCGGCGTCGGAGCGAACGGACGGACGGTCACGCGCTCGGCGAAATACGATCTCGTCCTGCGCGACGACGAGGCGTGCGGCCCGCTCCAAGCGCGGCGGCTGCCGATTTGGGGCCCCGGTGAGATCGGCGGCGAGCCGATTTTTCGCGGCGACGGGCCGACGGCGACGCTGCTCAGCGGCAGCCTCGACATGTACGGCCGGGCGACGCCTTACGTCTTCGATCCGCTCTCATGGATCGGCCTTGGCGGCGAGGAGACGCGGCGGCTTCTGGCTGAGGATGATCGCTCGATCTATCCGTCGCTCTCGAACGCCTTCCAGATCCCGCCGGGCTCGCGCGTCTCGACCTTGCTGGGCGATGCGGATCCCTCGCTCCGCGCCTTGCGCGGCTTTGTCATTCAAGAGGATTTCGCCTTCCAGGTCGAAGCCTCGACGGAATCGCCCGAGGTTTATTTCTTCCCGCCCGGCGCCGGCAAACGGCCGGACCGCGTGAAGATGAGCCTCCTCTCGCAAATCGGCAACGACCCGAATTTGCAGCGGATTTTCCAAATCATCGTCTGGTTCGTGGTGGTGCTGCCCATCGCGATCGAGTTGATCAAGCCGCTCTTCTCGCGCCGCGGCGAGACCTGGTGAGCGCGCGCGCCGCGCTCCGGCGCGGCGCGGAAGGCGCGCTTCGCCCACGGCCCGATAGCAGTTTCGTGAGCGCCGGGCGGACAGCCTTGCGAAGACCTATCGCGCGGTCATATCCGTGGTGATCTTGCGCAAGGAGCCAAACTGTTGACCGACCGAACCTCAGCTTTCGACGCCGCCGATCTCGCCGCCGCCGAGGATGAGCGCGCCGCGGCGTCCCTCGATCCAAACGCAGCGGACGGCCAAGACGAGGCGATGGAGAGCGCAGAGTCGGACGGCGCCGCGCCGCCGAGGCTGGAGAAATGGGCCGACCCGGTCTGGACGGCGACGGGCGAGCGGCGCGCCGCGGTCGCGCTGCGGACGGAGGCGGGCGTCGGCGCGACCACGCTCTGGTTCAACACCGGCACGCTCTGCAACATCGCCTGCGTCAACTGCTATATCGAGAGCAGCCCGAAGAACGATCGGCTGGTCTACATCACCGCCGCGGAAGTGGCCGATCATCTCGAACAGATCGCCGCGCGCGGCTGGCCGACGCAGGAGATCGGCTTCACCGGCGGCGAGCCGTTCCTGAACAATGAAATGATCGAGATCGCCGAGGCGGCGCTGTCGCGCGGACATCGGGTTTTGATCCTGACCAACGCGATGCGGCCGATGCTGCGCAAACGCATGCGCGCCGGCCTCCTCGATCTCAAAGAGCGATATGGCGCGGCGCTGGTTCTGCGCGTCTCGCTCGATCACTACACCGCGGCGCTGCACGATGAAGAGCGCGGCGCGGGCGCGTTCGAGAAAGCGATGCGCGGGCTGCGCTGGCTCGGCGAGAACGGCTTTGAGATCCATATCGCCGGGCGCACCATGTGGGACGAGCCGGAGGCGGCGGCGCGCGCCGGTTACGCCGCGCTTTTCGCCGCGCAAGGCCTCGCCATCGACGCGGACGATCCGGTGCAGACCATGCTCTTTCCGGAAATGACGCCGGCGAACGCGCCGCCGGAAATCACCGAGAGCTGCTGGGGCGTTCTCAACAAACACCCAAGCGAGGTGATGTGCGCCTCCTCGCGCATGGTGGTGAAGCGCAAAGGCGCGGAGAAACCGGTCTACCTCGCCTGCACGCTGCTGCCTTACGACGCTGCGTTCGAGCTCGGGGAGACAGCGGCCGAAGCGGAGCAGAGCGTCGCGCTAAAACACCCTTATTGCGCGAGCTTCTGCGTGCTCGGCGGCGGGAGTTGCTCCGGCTGAGCGGGCGCGAGACGATCAGGCCGCGTAGGCGGCCTGATCAATTGCGCGGTGCGGGCCTAATCAGCTCGCATCGCCTTCCGGCGGCAAGATCACCGCGTCGATCACGTGGATCACGCCATTGCTGGTTTTGATGTCCGCCGCGGTCACGGTCGCGCCATCGATCTTAACGCCGTCGGTGGCGTCGATCGAGGCGGCGGCGCCCTGCACGGTCTCAACCTCGAGCGTCTGGCCCGCGATGTCGCCGGACATCACCGCGCCGGAGACGACGTGATAGGTCAGCACCGCGACGAGCTGATCTTTGTTTTCCGGCTTCAGCAGCGTCTCGACCGTGCCTTCTGGCAGCGCGGCGAAGGCGTCGTCCGTCGGCGCGAAGACCGTGAACGGCCCCTCGGATTTCAGCGTGTCGACCAGACCCGCGGCCTGCACCGCAGCGACGAGCGTGGTGAACGAGCCGTTCGCGGCCGCGGTGTCGACGATGTCGAGCTTCGGCGCCTTCTTCGCGCCGCCGCTGTAATGGGCGTAAGCGACGCCGCCCATGGAAAAGGCGGCGATCAAAGCGATAAGCGTCGCTTTTTTGAACATGTCATTCCCCTGACGTTGGTTCCGCGGCATTGCGCCGCATCACCGAAATTAGAGTTCTGCTGAGACGTTCAATCACCGCGATCGGCTCTTCTCGCGCTTGACATGGCGAGGGCGCGCCTTAAGCCGCCGCCGTTTCTCCGCGCCACTCACCCGCCGCTGACATTTTTGTGAACGGCGCTCCGCCGCATCGGCGCTTTTGCGCCGATCCGCGCAGCCTTGACACGCAATGCGCGAACAACGTTCGCTGGCGACGCCGTCGGCGTGCGGTGTCGCCGCGGGCGCTCGGAACGGGCCAACGCCCCAGCCAGCGGCTCTCTGGCGGCGGGAAAGGGTCGAGAGATGAACGGCGCGATGCTGGTGGGGCGCGTGATCGGCGCGGCGCTTTCTGCGGGGTTCGGGGCATTCTTGGCGGCCAACCAGGCGATGACGGCGGCGGACCGAACGGCCGAGGCGCGCTCGGAGCCCAGTGCGGCGGCCGCGGCCGATATCGCCACGGCGAGCGCGCCGGTCTCGGCGCGCGCCGCGGCGGGGGATCCGCCCGCGGAGCCCGGCCCGACGGAGGGCGACGAGCCGCCGATCGCGGATGATCCTGCGCAGGAAGCGAACGCGGCGGAGCTGGCCGCGGTCGTTGCGGCGCCGGAAGACGCGCCGGCGCGCGGCGATCCGCCGGTCTCACCGCGCTTCACGCCGGATCCCACCCTCTCGCTCTGCCCCCGCATCCGGATCAGCAACGCGCCCGCCGCGGAAGAGGACCGCCGGATCACGGGCTACAAACCCTTCGTCGAACCGGCGCCGGGCGTGTTCGTCGCGGTGGCGCCCACCAACGGCGCCTGTCTCACCTCGGGCTTCGGCTTCCGGCGCGGCAAGCTGCACAAGGGCGTCGATCTGCAAAGCCGCCCGGCGAGCATGATCGTGGCCGCGGCGCCGGGCGTGGTCGCGGAAGCTCGATACAGGCCCGATTTCGGAAACTTCGTGCTGATCGATCATGGCGGCGGCGTGCACACGCGCTACGCCCATCTCCAAGCGATCGAGCCGGGACTGCGACCAGGCGCGCCGATCGCTTTCGGCGCGCCGCTCGGCATGATGGGCGACACCTCAGCGTATAAGGTGGCGCTGCATCTGCATTATGAGATCCTGCTCGGCGATCTCGCCAATCCAAAAGGCTCCTTCGGCCTGACGCCCATCGACCCGTTTGCGCTCGAGATGGTCGGCGCCCGCGCCCAGGCCGAGGGACGGTAAGGCGCCCGGAGCGCGGCGCTTCGCGCTATAAGCCGCGCTTTGCTCTACAAGCCGTGCTTTACTCTACAAATTGACAGAGGCTCTCTCCTCACCCCAATATCTAGCCGCAGCCGGAGAGAGTCGCATCTCCATCCGGCGGCGCCAACAATAAGAGCAGAGGATGAGGCATGGGCCTGGACGGCATGACCTTCGGCGACGGCGTCGTCGAAGACTCCGATCTCAAGAAGGTCGTCTACGAGGAGCGCTGCGGCCTCGACGACATCGTCTACGACCGCTTCTCAAGCCGCGTGGCCGAGGCGCTCGGTTTTTACGTCTACCGTCTGGTGGACCCGAGGAATGACGAGACCTTCTATGTCGGCCGCGGCGTCGGCAACCGCGTGTTCGACCATATGGAGGAGGCGGAGCGCGAACGCGGCGCCGGCCGGCGCTCCGCCAAAACCGACCGGATCCGCGCGATCCATGATTCGGGTTGCCGGGTGACGACGATCCTGCATCGCCATGGCCTGCGCGACGACGACGAGACGGCGGCGGTCGAAGCTGTGCTGATCCAGGCTTATCCGAACCTGACCAACCAGATCGCGGGCGAAGGCACCTCCCGCTTCGGCGCGCGCAGCACCGATGAGGCGATCAGCCAGCATGACGATCCGCCGGCGAATTTCGACGATTACAAATGCCTCGTGCTGTCGATCACACCGCGCTGGCCGAGCTTTGAAACCGATGAGCCGACCTCTTGGGCGGCGATCTACGCCCTGGCGCGCCATGGCTGGCGCCTGGATCTCAAACGCGCCGAAAAAGCCGAATGGACCGTGATCCACGCCAAAGGCATCGTCCGCGCCGTCTTCCGCGTGGAGGAATGGCGCTCGATGAGCGATCCCGCCTTCGCCGCCTTTCCCCGCGCGGGCGAGCGCGGCGCCGCGGGCTTCATCGCCGCGCCCGCCCGCTGGTTCGCCTGGGACAGCTGGGTCGGCAAACGCGTGCCGCCCGCCTTCCGCACGCGCTTCGGCCAACGGGTCCGCTACAGCCGGATCTGAGCGCGGAAGGAAAGGAGGAACGCCGCTTAGGCCCATCGAGGGCCTTCGCGGCGTTCGCGAGCGGACGAAGAGCGCGGCGCCCCGCGGCGCGGCCCGATAAACTGGAAACCTCGAAAAACCTATCGTGTCAGGGCGGCTCGTGAATCTCTTCCGGTGAGAGCGAGCGGAGGGTTGGGACGGCGCGCCAGGCTAACGTTTTCGACCTTTGGGAGCGTCTCGCGCTAATCGCGGCGACGGGCGACGACCTCGAGCGGCTGGCGGCGAGCGTGGATTTCGAGGCGTTGCGCGCCGATCTCCAGCGCGGGGTTCCGCGCTCGGACGGCGTGAAGGGCGGACGCCCCCTTCGAACATGGACTGATGTTCGAGAGGCCATTCTGCGGGCGCGGATTGGCCTCCCGGACCCGACGTCAGACGCCAACACGATCTGGACCTTCCGCGAGGGGGTGAAGCGGGCCGAAGGCATCGAGTGATCGTGCCCCGAAACAGTGGACGTGGTTAGGCCGCCATGCGCTCCATGTCGGCCGGTGAACGATAACCTATCCCG